>DATNJO010000386.1:0-16101 GCA_035603895.1 Pyrinomonadaceae bacterium | reverse complement strand
CGCCTGAACGATTGCAATTACGAGGGCCAGAATGCACCATGCGGTGACATCGTCGACGGCCGCGCAGGTTAAGGCAATCGAACCGAGATCGGTTTGCGTCAAGTTGCGATCTTCAAGAATTCGTGCGAGCACCGGAAAGGCGGTGATGCTCATCGCAACCCCGATGAATAACGCGAAGGCGGTAAACGATGTTCCCGGTGGCGCGAGTCCGTGATAGAGAAACAATGCGAGGCTGGTGCCGAGCACGAACGGCACGATGATGCTGGCGTGACTGATCATCACCGCGGCCGAGCCTTTTTCTTTCACGTGCCTGACGTTCAGCTCCATCCCGACGATGAACATGAACAGCACGACGCCGATCTGGCTCAACAATCGCAATGTTTCCAGCGACGCCGGAGGGAAGAGAAACGACATCACCTGCGGAAAGAAATACCCCAGCACTGATGGGCCGAGAACAATACCGGCAATCATCTCGCCCATCACGGGCGGTTGACCGATGCGCCGGAACAAGCGGCTAAACAAACCCGCCACCGCCAGGACCACCACGATCTGCATCAGCAAAATGCTGACCGGCGCACGGAAGTTTTGCCACAGTGCCGCCGTCAAAGATGAGTGGGCTTCCGTGGGGGAACCCGATGCAGGGCTGAAGCTAGAGCCGAGCCAGAGTATTAGCGCCACTGCCCCCACGAAGAACAGCAGCATGAGGACGTAAACTAAATAGTGCCTGCGATCCAAAAAACTGGAGTGAGTTGGCATGTGCAACCTATGAATTGCTCCGCGCGTAGTAAACGGATTATACAGCCCAATTGCCCATCCGGCGCTGTTGATGCTAACTTGCTTGGTTCATGACTATAGACGTGGCGCAAACCAGAACAGAAGTAGGGAATTATTTTGTCTCGAACTATCCGCCTTTCTCCCAGTGGAAGCCCGAGTTTGTTTCCGAAGCCGTTGACGCCTTAGAGCAGCCGCCGCGTGTCAACGATCCGCTCGGTCTGTACCTGCACATTCCGTTCTGCCGCAAGCGCTGTGTGTTCTGCTATTTCAAGGTTTACACCGACAAGAACGCTTCTGAGATTGAGGTCTATCTCGACGCGCTGATCCGCGAGAATGAACTCTACAGCCGTACCGCTGCCTTTCAGGGACGGCAACTTCGTTTCGCTTACTTTGGCGGCGGCACTCCTTCATACATCAGCGACAAGCAATTGCGCTACCTCGTAGAGGGGTTGAATCGCCACGTGAGTTGGGCAAACGCGGAAGAAGTCACGTTTGAATGTGAACCCGGCACGCTGAATAAGAACAAGCTGCAAACACTGAAAGAGATCGGTGTTACGCGTTTAAGTCTCGGGATCGAGCACTTCGACGACGAGATTCTCGCCGCCAATGGACGCGCGCATTTGTCACCGGAGATCTATCGCGCTTACGAGTGGGCACGCGAAGTCGACTTTCCGCAGATCAACGTCGATCTGATCGCGGGCATGATTGGTGAAACGGAAGACAAGTGGCGTGAAGCAGTGCGCCGCGCGCTTGAGCTGCAACCCGATTCACTGACCATCTACCAGATGGAACTGCCTTACAACACCGTAATTTCGCAGGACATTTTGAAGAAAGGCATGGAGTCGCCTATTGCTGACTGGGCCACGAAACGCCGCTGGCTTAACTACGCATTTGAAGAGTTTCTCGCGCACGGTTACGAAATCGCGGGCAGCGACATTGTGGCCACGAAAAAGAAGACTTGCCGCTTCATTTATCGGGATGCGCTGTGGCACGGCGGCGACATGATCGGCCTGGGTGTTTCGTCGTTTTCGCATTTTGGCGGCGTAAATTTCCAGAATGCACACAACTTCGAGGAGTATGTGCGCATCCTTAACGAGGGTCGCCTGCCGATTTATCGCGCGATCTCGCTGACCCCGAAGCAGCGGCTGATTCGCGAGATGGTGCTGCAATTAAAAGCCGGAAAACTCGATACTGGATATTTTCAACAGAAATTTGGGATCGACGTCTGGGACGAGTTTCGGCCTGTTTACGATAATTTGTTGACTAATAACCTGCTCGAACGCGCCAATGGCACGATCCACTTAACGCGGCGCGGGCTTCTGGAAGTAGATCATTTCCTGCCGGAGTTTTTTGAACCTGAACTAAGAAACGTACGCTACGCATGAGCACAAATAATAATTACGACGTCATAGTAATGGGTGGTGGACCTGCCGGGAGTTCCGTCGCGAGTATGCTGGCGCGCGAAGGCCGCCAGGTGATTCTGTTTGAAAAAGAGATCTTTCCGCGTCATCACATCGGCGAGTCGTTAATGACCGACACTTACTGGACTTTCCGTCGCATGGGTTTGTTAGAGAAGCTCAGGGACAGTCCGTTTGTGCGCAAGTACAGCGTGCAGTTTGCAAACTCCGCGGGTAAGGAGTCGCGCCCGTTTTATTTTTTCGAAGCTGTGCATCATGAGAGCGCGGTGACGTGGCAAGTGACGCGTGCGAAGTTTGACGAGCTGTTGATTAATCACGCGGCCGAGCAAGGCGCGGTGGTTCATCAGGGCGTGCTGGTTAAGCAGGTTTTGTTTGAAGGCGATCGCGCTGTTGGCGTTGAAGTACAGATGCAGGACGGTTTGCGCGAAAAGTTCTTTGCGAAGGTTGTGGTGGATGCGACTGGGCAGATGGCGATGCTGTCAAACAAGTTTCGCTGGCGTGTGCGCGATCCGAAGCTCAAGAAAGCGGTCTTGTATTCGTATTGGAAGAACGTACATCGCGAACCGGATCTCAATGGCGGTGCGACGCTGGTTTTGCGAACTGAGCCGGGCAGTGGAGGGTGGTTCTGGTACATTCCGCTCGACGATGGCATTACGAGTGTGGGGATCGTTGCCGACCCTGAGTATTTGTTGAAGGGTCGTGGTCAGGACCTCGCGAAGATTTATAACGAAGAGATAGAGAAGTGCAAACCGTGCGAGAGGCGTGTTGCTGGTGGTGAGCGCGTCGATAAGATCTACTCGATCCTCGACTACTCGTATCGTTCAAAACACAACGCCGGCAACGGCTTTATCATCATCGGCGATGCGTACGGTTTTCTCGATCCGATCTACTCGTCGGGCGTGTTGCTTGCTTTGAAGATGGCAGAACTCGCGACTGATGCGATTCATGATGCGTTTCAGCACGACGACTTCTCCGCCGCGCGACTTGGTCAGTATCAGACGAAACTCGATCGTGGTATTGAGTCGATGCGCAAGCTGGTCTATGCGTTCTACAACGATAGTTTCAGTTTTTCTGGCTTCCTCCGGAAGTATCCGGACGAGCGCTTTCACATCATCAACCTGCTGATCGGCGACGTCTTCAAGGAAGGCGTAGATGAAGTCTACGGTCCCATGTCCGAGTTCGCCGAAATCCCCCCACCACTCTACGAACAAGTCGACGGCACCCTCGCGACACAGACACCAACGGGCGAAGAATCCGATCTCTTGTTAACCGCAAAATACAACTCCTTCGACGACCGCTCCCTATTGAACACCGACGGCGCCGATTAAAAACCGAGCCTCCCGTCTGTTGTTGACAAGGCGTGCTAAGATGCCTCAAGTTTTCTCATCCTCACACTTGGGAGCATCTAATGACGGACGAAGAACGACGGCGCACGATGGAGTTTATTCTCGAGCAGCAGGCCCAATTTGCTGCCAACATTCAGCGGCATGACGAAAACTTCCGACGACTGGAGGAAGATCGAATCCGCGACCGCCCGCGAATAACTGAGTTGGAAAAGTCCTTTAAGATACTTGTTGAATTGTGTCGGACTTACGACATCAGGATGGACGATGCAGAGTTCCGTGCTACAACGCTTGAAGAATCGGTTCGACGCCTAAATCTGTTGTTGAAGAAAAACCAGGCGAGACTCGAACAACTAGAGCAGAACAGGTCGCACTAATCTGCGGCAACAACAAGCCACAGACACTATGAGGACGGTTAAGGAGCCAGTAACATACTTGACTCATACGACGGTTGCGCGGACAATCTACCCGCTCTGCGACCCTATCAGATTGTGAGTCTGTATGAGATGTTGAAGAACCACGGTTTTTATCTTTTTTGGGTAACGAAGCAAGTCGTTGGTTTTGAGGAACGGTTGGAAAAGATCGATGACTTAACCCCGAAACTACTTGATTCAACACGAAAGGGAATCAACACTGATTTCCCTTCTCTGCAAAAATACTGCAATTCATTGGGTCTACATTCTGCGGTCGATCAGATGGGCCGCATCCTCGCTGCCGTAAGGGATGAAGACTGCACCTATCAAAACCTAAAGGACTTGGTTCCCGATCTGACCAATCGCCTTAACGATGACTTGAAGCGTACTGCGTTTCTTTATGTCCCCCCTGCGCGAGTCCGGTTCTATCTTGACGCACCTCAGTTCGGGCAGGAGGTTGCGGACAAGTTCCCTAAATCGGTTGAGGATATACAAGAAGCCGCAAAATGCTTGGCGCTGGCTCGCTACACCGCAACAGTTTTCCATCTAATGCGGGTGACGGAAGGTGCCACACAGCACTTAGGTAAGAAACTCGGAATTTCTTTAGTTGGGGAAAAGAATTGGCACAACATTCTTGATGAAGTCGATAAGGCGATCAAAGCGCTCCCGGCTAAAAACTCACACCAAAAAGCCAAGCGAAATAAACTGGCTGAAGCTTCAGCCCACCTGAGAATGGTAAAAGACGCTTGGCGAAATGACGTTATGCACCCAAAGGAAACCTACACAGAGGATGAAGCGGTTAGGGTATTCCGAAACGTTAAAGATTTTATGGTTCACCTAGCTACGAAGCTTTGACTTAGGCGGGTGATTTCTTTTAGATGTCTTGCCGCTTTCGTGTTTTGCCAGTTCTTTATCCAGTTCCTTTTTCGGCACTGCCATTAATGCCTTAGCAAACTTTTCAAACCGTTGCTGTTCCTCGCTCGTGGCAGGCTCTTTCGGTTTTGCTGGTTTCATAGTTCCGCAGTCTATCACGTTGTCCGAATGCTTACGATTTCCGTGGCCGGCGGTAAATCGGACGGCGGTATTGGAGCAAGTCTTTGTGTCGCGTTTGCAGCATGTAGTTTAGCGCTGGATAGGACATTCCAAGAATGCGGGCGGCATGTGTCACCTTGCCTTTAGCTTGTTCCAAAGCAAGCCTAATCAGATCGTGTTCCCTTGCGAATTTATCCTTGCCCCAACCGCGACCAGAAATAAGTTGCCCCTTCTCAACGGCTGTTAAGTGTTCCCCGATCTCCCGAAATGCCGCAACGGTAGCTTCGGACTCCAGTTTCGGGTTTCCCGTCTGTTCGGATAACCCGATTGCGCGCCGAAACGCTGAAAGGGACGCGCCGTATCTTTCCAACCGGGCCAACGCTCTGCCGTGCGTGATTAGGGCTTCAGCTACAAGCGCGTGTCTTTCCGTCTTTTCCTGATTTTGCACTGCCAGCCGCGCGACTCGTTCTGCCTCTGCGATGCGTCCCTGCGCGAGAAATACGCAAGCGCGAGTTTCATCTACTTGGGCCATCAAACTAATATCTTTGAGTCGGGCAAAAATGCGCCGTGCGCGGTCCAAATGCGCGTGTGCTTCGTCGTATTGGTTGATCCTGAAATACAGCATTCCAAGATTGTTCTGGACGCAAGCGAGATAACCTCGGTGCTCTGCCTGTTCAAAGTGGTAACTGGCGGCGGCGTATTCAATCAACGCGCGGTCAACATAATCCGCTCGCTTCTTGCGAACCGATAAGTCCTCAAGTGTATTCCCGAGCGTGTCATGGTAGGCACCTTTGAGTGTGTGGTTGTGAATCCTGTCGAACAGCGCCGCATTGCTCGTGAGGATACGCACTGCTTTATCGTGATGGTTGGCGCGAAACTCCACGATTCCCATTCGAACGATAGCCTTTGCTTTTAACTCACTATCCACAGTCAACAGAGAAAGCGCCTCTTTCAGACAGTCCCGCGCTTCGTTGATCTCACCTGTGCGCCAGTAACACAACGCCAGTTCGGTTTGCGCCTCAGCTATCTTTTTCTTGGCCTGTCGTGATTCGAAAGCGGTGAGGCTTTCGGTGATTAAGTCTTTCGCGCTTTCCTGTGCCTCTGCGATCCGGTGTTTGCCGCCGATCCATCCGGTCAACACGCCCGCGCGTAACAGCACTTCGGCGGCGATCATCGGGTGCAATGCTTCAACGTTCGGATGCTGGCCGATGCGACCCCAGTAGCCGCCAAGTATCTTCCGCGCTGCTTCGTACTCGCCTTTGTACTCCAGCTCTCTAGTCGCCTCACAGCACAACTCCGCACGGCGATCCACACTAAGAGTTGGGTTGTTCAGTTCGCGCAGAAGTGAGGCCGGTAAGGTCATGTGAAAGCCAGCTTTTCGACTGATTGCAAGGAAGAAACAGGCGACGCGCAAATCTAACGCACTCCCTCTGAACCTTGCAAGATTCAGGCTATTCTTAGCGCGATGAAAAATTCTTTCATTTTTCTAGGAGGCACCTAACGTGAAAACCTTACGGCAAATATGCGCAGCGTCGATCCTTAGCTTGATGCTCGCTATCTCTGTTCTCGCAGGACACATTGACACTCCCGGCGCTCCGGCTCCAGCAACGAGCAGCACAACCACAACTATCGTTCTAATGGTCCTTAGCCTGATTCGATAGATTTTTAGTCAGAGCGTGGTCCGCGTTGTGGCTACACGGTAGAAGTGTGTCTAGTTGAAAAGTTCTTTCATTTCACGGAGCCAACCCGCTCTCCGTTCAAGCGTTGTGATGAACCCTAGTAGTGATTATAAAGGCGGCTGTTGCTGAGGTTTGTGATGTGAAAGAGCCTTGCGCAATCCGCACTAGCCCAGAAGTGTCGGGCCGGGGCGTCGGTGCTTCTTGTGGGTGAAGCATGACGCCCCGTAACTACATTCTCATGCTCACAGTTGATGATTCAGACTTCACGCCAGACCATATTGAATGCCTGAAAGAGTGGGCGGATAGACTCGGCATATCGGTTGAGGTTTTGTTAGCGCGGATCGTACTCGCTGCCAGCGAAGGCGAGAGGTATGTTGAGAAGGTGCCAGCGTGGAAGCCGACGCCGCGTGAGTTGCAGGCTAGCTTGACAGAACGTGGTAAGGTCTAAAAAGACAAAGCCGCGATGTGTACCAGACGTTCGCGACCGTTTAGACTAATTGCTTCTAGTCGATTAAATTCGAATCGACAGGAGTTTTTATGTCTACGGCTACTCAGGCTATAGATTCTCGCCAGTCAGCAACCGCACAACGACGCCAGGTATCTCCTGCGTGGTCTATCACGTTCGACGTTCTCTATCTTGCGCGAGATTTATACGACGTGATCGAAGCGTCCACGCTCTCCGAGGAACAGAGGATGGCTGCGCTGAATACTGTAGCGCTCGGAGCAAAACCCGGACCTAAAGGCTTGGATCTCGTTTGTCCAGAATACCCCGTTGCAAGAGAATGGATTCAACTTCGCGAAAGAAGTTTGATACCCGATCTTTTGCCCCTTGACCAACCTGAACCGTTGCAGCGTCGTTCGCATAGAGCATCGGATTCAAATAGTCCTTAGTGTAATTGCGAAAAGCTTGAAGTGACTCTGTAGCGTTCTGACCAACGTCCCGCAGTTTCTTATCGTGCTCAATATGGTCCGCGTAAAGCACTGCGATTAACGCTTGATGTAAGCTTAGGATGCTATAAACGAGTGTAAAGTTATCCGTTTCAGTCATGTACTTTCTTCCCGCGCCGTGGCGCACTGTGCTTTGTCTTAGTGGCTCGTTTCATACCCCGCAGGCTCTTTGCCAGTCAATTCGGAGTAGGTCACGCGCTTGCCCGTGATGTTCGACGCGGCTTTAAGGAATCGATCTGCATCATTGCTCTTGCGGTTGTTAAATCTAAACGCTTGTTCGTTGAGGTAGCGGAAAAGGTGGAATGGTTCGACACTGACATAAGTGCCGCCGATGGTTCGCTTTAAGAGACTCCAATTCCGTTTGTGTGAACGTTGCCGTCAACGTATTTCTCAGCATGGTTGATTACATTGTGAATGTAGTCGTAGTTGAGATCGTTATACGAGCGCAGCGCATCGGTATAGACCATCGTGCCCGGCTCAACGTGAGCGCTGATCTCCCGGCGCAGCGACTTGCGCTTGACGTTCTCTACAACCATCGTTCGCACTTCGCCGTGTCTTTCGAGTAAGCCCATCACCGCAACCTTGCCGATGTTCTGGTTTCTGCCAGTGTGCGGAGTTGCAAATTGCTTTACGCGCCTCGACAAAACCGACTTGTGCATGTTACGCGCTTTGCCGCCGATGAAAGTCTCATCGACTTCCACATGACCGATTAGCTTGGCAAAGGTTCCTGTCTGCATCGCCTTGCGGATTCGGTGAAGCAAAAACCACGCGCTCTTTTGAGTGATTCCAAGCGAGCGATGGATCTCGTAAGAGCTAATCCCGTTCTTCGCGTTCACGATCAACCAGATCGCGGACAGCCACTTGTCGAGGCCGATAGGCGAGTCTTCCATGATCGTTCCGATCTTCACGCTGAAGTGCTTTTTGCAGCCCGCGCAAATCCAGATGCGGCGTGTTTTGACGAAGGAATGTTTCTCAAAACCACAACTCGGGCATGTGATACCATCCGGCCAACGGATAGCCACCATGCAACCTAACGCAGTATCAGGATCGGAAAAGTATTTGACAGCCTGAAGTAAGGTTTTTGGGAATGCTTCGTTGTTCATAACGAAAGCATTTTCTCAATTTTACGTGTTATGAGTCAAGTATATTATTACCGTTAAGGAAGAAGTCCAAGCGCTGTTGAGCAAATTGCCTGACGACTGCTCCCTTGAAGATATTCAGTACCACCTGTACGTCATCGAGAAAGTAAGTAGCGGCCTCGAAACGGCAGCCACGGAGGGTACGATCTCTCAGGGAAGAAGTGGAGCAGCGGTTCTTCCAGAGATAAGGCGCGCGCTGCGCACCCTTCTCAGAAGTCAGTCCGTGTTCGTCAGTGTCAATCTGTGGCCTAAAACAACAGCTTCAGCCCAAACTGAATGTGCCTTGGGTCGCGGGCGGAGGTGATGCGGCCGAAGGTCGGGGAGCCCAGGAAATTGTCGGGCAGGTTGAAGTTTGGGTGATTGAAGAGGTTGAAGGCCTCCGCGCGAAATTGAAGATTGAGACGCTCGCTTAAAGCGGTGTTCTTCATCAGCGAAACGTTGACGTTCTGAAAGCCCGGGCCGTTAAGGATGTTGCGGCCGGCGTTGCCGAAACTTCCAGGTGCGGGGAAGGCAAAGGCGCTCGTATTGAACCACTGTGACGTTGTTGAGTTAGAGAGTTCCGGGTTGCCGACAACGTTTGGACGATCGTTGTTGCCGAAGCCGAGAATCGAACGCCCAGTGCCGCTGTTGTCGATCTCGGGAAGCAGCGCCACCGTGAACGGACGACCTGACTGAACCGTGACGATGCCGTAAGTTTCCCATCCCGTTAACACAGTCGAGAGCCAGCCGTTATCGTCCAAATACCTGCGGCTCTTTCCAAATGGCAAAGCCCACGAATAACTCACCGACAACCGATGCCGCACATCGAAGTTCGAACGCCCGCGCTCAGCCGCAACGTCGAAACTGTTCTGCGGAAAGTTTGGATCACCCGCACTGCTGAAGAAATTCGAAGCATCGTCGATCGACTTGGACCACGTGTACGAAGCGAGCGCCGTAAACCCGCGCGCGAGCCGTTGCTGAAAGCGCGTTTGCAGCGCGTTGTAGCTTGAATTAGCACGCGACTCCAGCAAGTCGACATCGTCAAATCGTGGATCCGGCCGCGGCACAAACGGCAACCCCGGCGGCAACGCGCTCGGTTGCGGTTGATTGATGTCCCGCGCCGTCAACAGCTTCGTTCCCTTCGAGCCCACATACGCCACTTCGAGTACACCTCGCTCGCCAATCTGACGCTCGACGTTGAGATTCCAATGCTGCATGTAACCGGTGCGAAGATCGCGTTGGATCGCGAGCGCCGAATCAGGCAGCGCGAACGGGAAGAACGACGGAAACGGATCGTTCAAACTCAAAGGCAAGCCCGGCAGGGGAAAGAAAATGCTGTTATCGAAGAACGGCGCATTGAAGTAAAGTGCTTCCGCCGGCGCGAGCGGTGATTGATCGTAGTAAACGCCGTAACCGCCGCGCAGCACCGTCGCTTGATCCTCGCCAATCGTCCACGCAAAACCAACACGGGGCGCGAAGTTGTTTCGATCAGGGTCGAACCCACTGCGCGGAACTCCATTCGTCCCCACGGGCACCAGCGACCGGGTTGCAACGTCGTAAATCGTCGCACGATCGTCTTTATCCACCGGCGGCGAGTTGTATTCGTAACGCAGCCCGCCGACGAGCGTCAGTCGCGGTGTCACACGAAAACTGTCGTTGATGAAAAAGTTGTAACTCTCAGTGCGAATCTGTTGCGGGTTATCGACCCGCGCGACACTGGTCACGAGCGGAGCGCCGAGCAACAGATCACCCAACGCATTGAAAGTAATCTGACCAAACGGTGAAAACTGCAAACGACCGCGCGACTCAACATCACGAAACGCATTCTGCTGCGAAAAACGGAAATCGAGGCCAAACTTAATCACGTGATCTCCGTGGACGTAGCTTGAGTTGTTGAGTAGCTGATAGACGTTGGTGACGCTGTTCTGCGGGTTGTTACCTTCGTCGCCAAGCGGCGAGAAGCCCGTCAAGGTGATAAAACTCAACCCGAGATCGCGCTCGCGCGGCGAAATGGTCGGTAAGCCAACTTCCGAATTGAGAACACTCGCTTCCTGCGTTACTGAAGCCGCCACGCGGCTAAACGCCACGCGAGTTTCATTCACCAGATTCTGTGTAGGCACGAGCGTTAAAGTTCCCATCGCATTCTGACTGCGCCGTCTGACGGTGTCGCCAAAACCCGGCACGAGCGAGAGCGACGGACCAGTGAATGGCTCGAACAGATCGCGATCGCCAAAACTGTATCTAAATGTAAGGTCCGCCCGGTCAGTCAAACGATGATCGACGCGCACGTCGAAGGTGTCGTTGTCATCACGTTGCATCGGCGAAGAGACGAAATTCTGAAACGGCACGTTGCGGTTGGGTAGGGGAAAAAGCCCGGCAATTTCAAGCCCGATCGGATTCAGCAAAAAAGACGGGATCACGCCGCCGTCAAACGGTTGGCCCGTGAACGGATTGATTGGAACGCCGAAGACGCTGTGCGAAAAGTTGCCAACGCGTTCTTCAGCGGTCGGAACGTTAGTGATGCGCGTAATGCCTTCGCGTGAGCGCGTGCCTTCGTAATCGGCGAAAAAGAACGTGCGGTCGCGCACGATCGGACCACCGATCGCACCGCCAAACTGGTTGCGGATGTATTTTGGTTTCGGCTCCGACGAAGGCGCGAAGAAGTTACGCGCGTCGAGCGCCGCGTTGCGATGAAACTCAAACAGCGAACCGTGGAAGTTGTTTGAGCCGGAGTTGAGAATGACGTTGATCTGCGCGCCCGGATTGCGGCCAAACGAAGCATCGTATGTGCTCGTCAGCATTTCAAACTCGCGAATCGCATCGACTGAAGGACGGACGCCAAACGTGTTGAGTTTCGGATCGATGTTGTAAACGCCGTCGAGCAAGAAGTTGTTAGCGTCCTCACGCGCGCCGTTCACGCTGAACGAAAAATCACCGCGCACTGAACCGGCAGAACCTTGTGCCGCGGGCACCGCGCCAGGCACGAGCAAGCTCAGTTCGTAAAAGTTGCGGCCGTCGAGTGGTAGTCCGGTCACTTGGCGGTTTTCGATCACGGTACCAAGCGAGGCCGTGTCTTTCTTCACGTTAGCTTCGAAGGTAGAGTCGATAGATTCCGGTTCGGGACCGCTGACCTCGAGCGTCACATCCTGGCGCTGCTCCTGGTTCACGAGCAGTTCGATTCGCTGGCTGGAAGTTCTGAAGTTGGTTTTTTCTACTTCCAGTTGGTACAGGCCGGGTGCCAGTGAGGAGATCGCATACTCGCCGCTCTCACCGGTAATGGTGGTTCGCGTCTCGCCGGTGGCGAGGCTCTTGAGTTTGATCGTTGCGCCGAGAATTGCAGCCTCATTGCTATCCGAGACTGTGCCACGCAGAGAGGCACGATGCGTTTGGGCCAACACGGGCGCGGCCAATAGTAGCGACACAACGATTAGGAAGAGGACGCGGTAGTTCGACTTCAAGATTCAAGGCTCCCCGTTCGGAATTTTGTAGAACCCGCCTGCGTGAATTCGCAAGACCTTAGCAAATCGCTTTCTATTTTGCTAATTGTTATTGAAAGTTGGAAACTGACTGCTAGAATGCCCCAACTCAAGGTTGTTGGAAGTACGGAAAAGCGGTTTTTGGAGTTTCAGGTAAGAACAAGTTTTTCCCGCAACGGCGCAAAGACGCAAAGAAGAGCAGCCCTAAACTGAGGAATAAACCTTTGCGTCTTTGCGCCTTTGCGGGAGACCACTCTTAATTTCGGAGGTCCTAATGCTCTGGATCCTTTTTGCTCTCGGCGCGGCACTGTCGTGGGGGTTGTATGGTCCGGCTTTGCACCGCGGACAGGTAGAGCTCGGTAATCCAATGCGCGCGTTGCTGTGTGTGGGCGTGGCTTACTTTCTTATCGGCGTCCTTGTTCCCGTGATCACGCTTTCATCACAAGGCGAACTAAACGGCTTCACGACGAAAGGTTCGATTGGCGCCACGGTCGCCGGCGCGTTGGGCGCCGCTGGGGCGGTATGCATCATCTACGCTTTTCGCTCGGGTGGATTGCCGACTTACGTGATGCCGCTCGTGTTCGCCGGTGCTCCACTAGTCAACGTGCTCTATTCGATGTGGCTTCATCCGCCAAAGACGTCGCCGAATCCATTGTTGTATCTCGGTTTTGTGTTAGCGGCTTTGGGTGGTGGATTGGTGCTTTACTTCAAACCAAGTTCGTAAGCGCGGTAAGTGTTCTTTCGTGTCTCCCCGTTGCTGTTCATAAAAACACGAAGGAGATCTGAAAAATGAAAACCATGCGGGTCGTGCTGGTTGGAATCGTGTTGGTGTTTTCGTTGGCCGGACAGGCCATTGCGCAGAATGGCGCTCAGGCCGGAGCAAACTGGCCGCAATGGCGTGGACCAAACCGCGATGGCGTTTCCAAAGAAACGGGTTTGCTCAAACAGTGGCCCGCTGACGGACCGCCGTTGGTCTGGAAAGCGATCGGCGCGGGACGTGGTTACTCGTCGTTCTCGGTCGCGAACGGCCGTCTGTACACTATGGGTTTGCGTGGCGATCGCGAGTTTGTAGTCGCCTTTGATATCGCGAACGGAAAAGAAGTATGGGCGACGCCGCACGGCGGTGCGTTTCGTAACGATCGTGGCGATGGTCCAAGAGGCACACCGACGATCGACGGCGATCGTTTGTACGCGCTCGGCGGCAACGGCGACTTGTCGTGTATGGATGCACGCACTGGAAAGGTCGTCTGGTCCAAGAACGTCCTCCGCGAGTTTGGCGGATCGAATATCACCTGGGGCATCAGTGAGTCGCCGCTCGTGTTGGGCAACAAGGTGCTCGTGAATGCCGGCGGCCAGAATGCTTCAATCGTCGCTTTGAATAAAGAAAACGGCGCGGTGATCTGGAAGAGCCAGAGTGACGACGCTGGTTACTCGTCAGCGATTCCGTTGCAGATTAACGGCGGCACGCAAGTCATATTTTTCACAGCGCAGCGTGCTTTGGGTCTCGACGCGAATGACGGTCGCTTGCTGTGGGATTACGGCCGTCCGGCGAACAATGTGGCAAACGTGGCCACGCCGATCGCGCGTGGCAATCGCGTCTTCATCTCTTCCGACTACGGAACGGGCGGCGGCGTAGTCGAGATCAAACCGGATGGTAAAGCGCAGGAGATCTACTTCACGAAAGACATGCGTAACCATCACAGCAGTTCCGTTCTCATCGGAGATTACCTTTACGGTTTCTCGTCAAATATCTTGACGGCGATGAAGTTTGATACCGGCGAGATCGCCTGGCGCGATCGCAGTGTTGGCAAGGGATCGCTCGTTTACGCTGACGGCAACCTGTATTGCTTGAGTGAGAAGGGCGTCGTCGGTTTGGTTGAAGCAACGCCGACTGGTTATCACGAGAAGGGACGCTTCCGCATTCCGCAGGATTCCCTCGAGACGTGGGCGCATCCGGTGGTTGTGGGCGGGCGGTTGTACTTGCGCGATCAGGACACGATTTACGCGTTCGACGTGAAGCAGAAGTAGAGCCACAAAGAAGCACAGAATTTGTGCCTCTTTGTGGTTACTTCTCGGTTTTTAAGAATCCGCGCGCTTCACGAAGTTCAGGTAGATCCGCATCTGCCTGTTTCCACTGATCGAGAAACTTCGAATACATTGCCGCGGCGGTCGCCTGATCGCCGCTTTGTGCAGCAGCGCGAGCCGCGCCGAGTAACGAGCGTGCGCGGTTTGGTTGTCGTAACAAAGCGACCTTGAATAGCGCTGCGGCATCAGCCGGCCTGCCTGCACGAAGTAGAATCTCACCCAGGAGCTCGTGTGTTGGTTTGATGAGCGACGGCGGGCCCGAGGGCGGACTTGATTGCTCTTCTTGAGCGGTTGCCTGTTTCATCAACTCGATCGCTTTGTCGTAATCCTTCTTCGTCGCAGCGCTGAGGGCTGACACTTCCAAACCTCGAATCCCGTCCACAGCCTCGGCCTCAGTTCCACGGATAACAGCGGAAAAAGAACGGATGAAAGATGGCAAAATCTTACTCGCCCCTGAATAACGAAGCGTGTTTGTCATCTGTGCAGATCCGTGTGTGCTGTGGCTTCCGCTTGCCGCTTCTTCGGATGATGCAGGTTTGTTGCTTGGCGGGAACAGTTCAGGTGCGAGATCCCAGCGTTCGGTTTCCACAATAAACGCCGCGGCCATGTTGGCGTAGTTGTTTTCGTAGTAGCCGGGCCGCAACTTATTGTCGTAAGTCGATTCCGACATCACCTGCTTCATCAGCTTCAACAACTGCTCCGCCTTGCTGTAACGTCCCTGCTGAAGATAAGCGTAGAGCAGCCAATGCAGACTGTGATAATCGCGAACGTTCAGCGAGAGTTTCTTGCGTTTCATCCAGTTGTCCGACGACTCCCACGCTGATTCGTTCGACGCCGCAGCTTCCGGCCACATTCCCAATTGCAGAAAGATGTGCGAAGGCATGTGGCGCGCGTGATGCGCTTCGGGCGCAATGTCTGCATAACGGCGCGCGGCAGGCAGTGCGAGAATCGCGTGATCGGGATCGTCAAACGCGTGAATGATGTAATGCGCCGCGCCCGGATGGTTTGGGTTCTTCTCGTAAACAGCGAGCGCAATCGCTCCCGCCTGAGCTTGCAAACGATAACCCTTGTCACCTGGTCCAACGAGGCCGAGCAACGATAACGAATAGAACGCCGCCGCATCCAAGTCTTCGGGATACGCACGGTAGATCTTTTCCATCGCTGCGGAATAGGCCGCGTCTCGCGCGTGCTTGTCGCCGTTGCCGTAAAGTAGTTTCACAGCGTTGAGATACGCGCGTTCGCGATCGCTCAGCTTCGGTGTGTCTTTGATCTTCGCGACAGTTTGCTGAGCAGCGGCGAGATCCTGTTCCGACCATAGCGGGTGATTCTGGGCCATCGCCTCCCCCCAGTAACCCATCATGAATTCGGGATCGGCTTTGGTCGACTCGCGAAACGCTTCGAGCGCTTCTTCGTACCAGAATGAATGTAGCGCCGCGAGACCGCGCAGGAAGTGCGCCTGAGCTGCCGGCGAACCGGAGGTCGGAAACTCGACGCTACCGAGTTTCGACTCCTGGGAGTAAACAGTAGCTGTTAAGAGAAGCAATAAAATCGTTGAGCGCCACATAATGAACGTCCTTGAGGACAGGGATTACTTGGATTTTTGGCCGATGCTATACAGATGTTGCGCGGTGCGGATGTAGATCCGTCCGTCGGAAATTGCCGGTGAACTCAGTGTGTAGTCGTTCAACGCGTTCTCCGCGAGAACTTCAAACTTTGGACCAGCAGCGATCACCGTCGTTAGTCCGTCTTCATTGGTGATGTAGATCTTTCCATCGGCCAACACAGGCGAACCGCTGTACGTGCCGGGTTTGATAC
>DATNJO010000385.1:0-8519 GCA_035603895.1 Pyrinomonadaceae bacterium | reverse complement strand
AACCGCACTGGAATCATGTTATGCGCCCACGGCAATTCCCGTACAACGCCACAAGAGGCACAAGAAGCACAAGAGGACACAAGGGAAGCCCAACATCTCAAAAAAACAATCTTGTGCCTCTTGTGCTTCTTTGTGGCTATTTAGGTCCGGGGGTCAAAAAAGCCACACGGCTATTCGCCGTTGGCTTCAATACCGTAACGTTCGATCATGCGGTAGAGCGTGCGCCGGTCGATGCGCAGGATTTCAGCGGCGCGTGTGCGATTGCCGCTCGCGACGTCGAGGATGTACAGCAGGTAGCGGCGTTCCAGTTCGTCGAGCGACGGCAGATCTTCAAACAGCGCGGACAGTGACGAACGCGCCGCGGCACGAACCTGCGCCGACTGAAGTTTCTCCGGCAGGTCTTCCGGCACGATCTCATTTCCGCGCGCGTGAAGCACCGCGTATTCAATCGCGGACTCGAGCTCGCGCACGTTTCCCGGCCAGCCATAAGCCACGAGCGTTCTCAGCGTCTCTTCCGAGAAAGTCAACGGTGTGTGACCTTCTCGCTCAAGTATGGTGGCGAGAAAACGTTCCGCCAGCAACGGAATATCCGTGCGCCGCTCGCGCAATGCAGGCACGCGCAGCGTCACGACACTGAGCCGGTAATAAAGATCTTCGCGAAACTTTCCAGACTTCACGTCCTGGTCCAGGTTTCTATTGGTAGCTGCCAGAATGCGGCCGTCGACCTGTATCGCTCGCGATGCGCCGACTCGCCGGATCTCTCCTTCCTGCAACGCACGCAGAAGTTTCACCTGAAACGCAGGACTGGTTTCGCCAACCTCGTCGAGAAAAAGCGTGCCTCCCGCAGCTTGTTCCCAGAGTCCTTTGCGATCGCTGACAGCGCCGGTAAACGCGCCACGCACGTGTCCGAAGAGTTCTGCTTCCAAAAGTGTTTCGGTAAGCGCGCCGCAGTTGATCGCGACGAACGGACCGGCGGAACGCGTGCTGTGTTGATGAATCGATCGGGCGACCAATTCTTTTCCCGCACCCGACTCACCCGCGATCAAAATGGTCGAACGTGTCGGCGCTACGCGCGCGATCTCTTTATAGAGCCCGATCATCACAGGCGATCGCCCGAGTAGACCACCCTGTTCGTAGCGGGCAGAGAGTTGTTCGGCGGCGCGATTCGGATTGGCGTTGTTTGGATCGTGATCGAGTGCGCGCCGGGCAATCGCGACCACTTCCTGAACCTTGAAAGGCTTCGAAATAAAATCCCATGCGCCTTCTCGCGCAGCTTCAACAGCGGAATCTAGCGTGCCGAAACCGGTTACGAGAATCACCGGACACTGCGTGCGCAAGTCTTTCAGCAAATCCAATCCGGTTTGATTCGCTTCAAGGTTAACGTCGCTGACGACCAGATCGATCTTCTCTTTCTCGGCAAGGCTGAATGCCTGTAACGGGCTCAGCGCTGTGTCGACGTGCCAACCTTCCGCGGAGAAGATCTCGCGCAGCAGTTCGCATGAGTCCTGATCGTCGTCGACAACAAGAATACGTTTCATCGCTAACACCTAATTCACGCCAACCGTCAGCTCATGCTCCTCAGTATCGACCGCGATCGGTATGTCATTCGGTATCGCCGGGAACGTCAGACGAAAGCGCGTGCCTTTTCCTAACTCACTGTCTACTGTCACTGTGCCGCCGAGTTCAGCAACAACCTGATTGACGATCACCAAACCCAGGCCGGTTCCGCGTCCACGATCCTTCGTCGTGTAAAGCGGATCGAAGATGTGACTCATCACGTCCGGAGTCATGCCCGATCCGGTGTCGGTGAAATCAACGACGATTCGTTGCGCTTTGCCCGGCTTGCCTTCGATTGCCGTCCGAACCTGAATCTCGCCACCTTCCGACATCGCATCGAGACTGTTATTCATCAGGTTGAGAAATAGTTGCTGCAAACGATCTGACGAGCCGGCCATCAGCGGAAGTTTGTCCGCGAACGTTTCCACCAAACGGATGTTGCGTTTGTCGAATGCCGGAGACATCGCATCGCACAACTTGCGCAACACGGCGTTCAGATCGACAGGCGAAAGTTCTGTTTCAAAACGCGTCTTGTCGAGCATGCGACGGACGATGCGCTCGATGCGCTCGATCTGCGCGCTGATGGTTTTAATGCGTGATTCAGCATCGCGCGGATCGCGATCCAGATCGGATCTGAGTAGCTGCACGTGACCACTGATCAGGTTGAGTGGCGTTCCGACTTCGTGCGCGAAGTGCGCGGCTGTTTGACCTGCCGCAGCAAGGCGGCCCAGTTCGTTCATGCGGCGGTTTGTATGCCAGAGTTCGAGATTGGTTTCCTGAAGTTGTTGATTTCGTTTTTGCAGTTCGATGGTAGCGTCGCGCACGCGTTCGCGCAGAATACTCTTCTCGGTCTCGAGTTTTGTCGTCAACTGCAATTGCCGGAACATGAAATACGTGCCGAGCACGACCAGAACAATGACAACCAAAAACATCCAGATAACGCTCTTCAAATAACGAAACGCCACTGCCCCGATACTGTCGAAACGCTGAACAATCTCGACGGCGCCACTCGGTCGGCCGTTTTCTGACGTAATCGCAAAGACTCGATACCCTGCCGGGGATGAAATGTGCCGAACCGCAACACCGCGGCGTAATGCGTTCTGCGTATCATCCGGTATCGGTACTGCCGGCGCGCTGCCCGATGCTGTGGCTTTTTCGACGAACTGTTCGTTTTCAAGCTCCCAGATACGCACGCCGATTATGTTTGGCCGCGAACCTTTGATCAGGGTTGCGGAGCGCGCCAGTGTTGCCGGATCGTGCGAACCAGCGTCGCTGACGTGTTGCGCCAGATCGCGCGCCTGAATATCAGCGACAGCTTGATCGTCACTGCGCTCGATGTTGGCGATCGCAGCACTGGTAATCATCAATGCGGCGAGCAGCATTGCCACAATGATCGCTGAGCTCAGCAATGTTGTTTTGGTATGGAGCTTAAATCTTCGCAAGTCTTCGCCCAAACCTTTGCAGCAAATGAAAAACAAGCACGAACAACACAACAACGACGAGCAGCACCAGTTCTACTCTTTTCACGTCGACCAAAATCATCGACACGCTCGCGCTGAGCGCGAAGCCCAGGCAGAACAGAAGTGTCGTCAACGCTAAACACGACACTCCGTCAACCAACACGAATCTGCCGACCATTGAGCCTCGCGCTCCTAAGAATGTCATGGTGGCAATGCGCGTTCCGTAGATGATGTGCGAAGCGGGTATCTGCCAGTGACCAACGCGTTGAAAAAGGATCTCTGCTTTAGCTTGCAGCCGGAGGATCAATTTGCTCTTCCCGATCGCGCCGCTTCGTCCTACATAAAACCAAACGCAGTCACCCGCGAGAGCACCGAAACTCGCAACGGCAATGGCCATTGGCGGATCGAAGTAGCCGCGATGTGCCGCCACTCCCACCAGAATCGGTACAATGTCGGCCTCCAACATCGCCGCCACGAAGACAGCCACGAGTCCGTATTTGATCAGCAAGAGTTCCATGCCAACTCACACGATGCACAAACGGCTCCGCTAAATCTTTCACCTTTTTGTGGCACTTTAGGGCCAGCTACGGTGTGGCGGTTTTGTCGCGCGGACAAAGTTGCCACGTGAAGATCTCTCCCGCCAAGCCACAAAGGCGCAAAGCCGCTACCGCGTTTGAAGGGTTTTTCTTTGCGTCTTTGCGCCTTTACGTGAGAGATCTCGCTGGCATGGTCGTTGCGAAATGCCTGTGCGAAAGGAGAGCTCATGAGAAAACTATTTTCATTTGTGTTGGGAGGCGCGTTGCTACTTGGCGCGGCGACTTTAGGTTTGCAGTCAGGCACGGCTAACGCCGCCAAACATCACGATCGGTACGATCGCAATTATTGGCGTCACCATCACCAGCACCACCGGCACTACAGGCGGAACCACCTGAGTTGGTGATCACTTTAAACGTATGCAAGTACCCGAAGCGAAACTTGATTCGTGGGTCCGGCGTTATGGCACAAGTTCAAACTCGTATGTGTTGCTCGAGGGACCGAAATCCTATTTCACGTCACCTGGCGTTGATGGATTTCTCGCCTACCAGGTCAGCGCCGGAGTAGCGCTGATCGCGGGCGATCCGGTATGCGCGCCGCAACAGACGCGCCGGCTCATACACGATTTTGCGAGTGCCATGATGCGGCCGGTCGGTGCGTATCAGGTTTCGCCCTCGACCCTGGAGGCGTTTCGGCAAGAGGGTTTTGCAGACGTACAGATCGGCAAGGAAGCGATATTCAACCTCGACCACTTCACACTTGCCGGTGGCCAGATGGAACTGGTGCGAGCGGCTACGAACAAAGCACGACGCGCCGGAATTGTTATCAGCGAACATCATCCGTTCGCTAGTGACGCAGAGGAAATCAATAACGAGCTGCGCGAGATCTCCGCGGAGTGGCTGAAAGGTAAAGGCAATCACGAACTGGGATTTGTGCTGGGATCGTTGGGCCTGGACCATCCGTCGGCCAAGCGCTATTTCATCGCGCGTTCGGAAAACGGAAATGGACGGATCGAGGGATTCATTGTTTGCGAACCGATTTACGGCAGCAGTGGATACTACCTCGACGTAACGCGGCGCAGGCCCGATGCTGTGCGTGGAACGATGGAACTCTTAACCACGGAGATCCTTCGCCTCTTGCGGGGAGAGGGCTATCGCATGGCATCAATGGGGCTTGCGCCGCTGGCGCTGCTGGACGATCCCGACCTGGAAAATCATCCGGTGCTGGCGCGGCTGATGCGCTTCGTCTACGAACGAGTCAACCTGAATTACGATTTCAAACTTCTCTATCGTTACAAAGCGAAGTATCACCCACAAACCTGGGAACCGCGTTACTTCTGTTTCAATCAACGCCGATTGTCGTTCCAGATGCTTTACGCGGTGATTCAGGTGCGCAACGCGCTCACGCTCGAACTGGTGATCGGGCGCAAAGGCTTTCTGGACAGGATCAAAACATGGAAATACGCCGCCTCGTTCATCGTTGGGTTCTGTTGGGCGTTGCTGTCTTCGTTGTCGTCCTAACGGGTTCCGTTTGCATCCGCGCGCAGGAACCTGTGCCGCCGGATCACTACGACCCTGACGACCTGAAGACGTGGCCTGACGTCGTTACTGAAGATCGCGACGTCAGCGTCCGAGAGCACCAGTTCAAAGTGCACTTTTACCGCCCGCGAAATGATGGTCCCGCGTTACCGGCGATCTATACGTGTGGCGATGGTGGTTGGCGCGGACTCGCACCGCGCACCGCACAACAGTTGGCCCACCTCGGGTTTGCCGTTGCGGGAATCGATTCGAAGGTTTACCTGCGTGAGTTCTCTTCTCCGCAGACGCCGCTCGGCATCAATCGACTTGCGCGCGACTATGCGGACCTTGCGCGAGCGCTGCGAGTTTATGCGAAGGTTGATGCGGCAACACCGGTTTATGTCTACGGCTGGTCGCTCGGCGCCGGCTTTGCAATAGCGGTTGGCTCGGATCCCCAGACCCGGGCCAACTGGGCCGGTATCATTTCCATCGGCTTGCCGAAGCAGAATCAACTCGTCAGTGGTCTCGGCGCGAATCACGCCAACCTGAACAACGAAGCAAACGCGCTTTACGGATTTCGCAGTCAGGATGTGCTCGCGCAGATTGCGCCCATGCCGCTTGTAATGATCCAAAGCACGTCGGACACGGCGAGTCCGCAGAAGGTCGGCAACATGTTGTTTGAGAGTGCGAAAGATCCGAAGAAGTATGTGCTGATCAAGGCGAGTAATCACCGGTTTAGCGGTGCGCGTGAAGAGTTTTATGCAGCGCTCGGTGGTGCGGTGGCGTGGATGAAAGAACTGCCACGGGTTACACGGACAAACACGGACTGAACGTATGAAGGCAAGCAAAAAGCTGGTTGTCGTAATACTTCTCGTTGTTTGCTCAGTTTCTGTCTACGCAGTGAAGTGGTACCACGGCTTCTATCATCACGTCACTCACGAAGAACTATCACACGAAGTCAAACATTCGATTCTTCCAGCGCAACTCCGCAACGGTCCACCGCTTCATCTTCAACTCTATCAACAGGAGAACGCCTCGAATCAAAGGCTGACTATCTTCACGAGTGGCGATGGAGGTTGGAGCCCGTTTTGCGCCGACATTGCCGCGCACATCGCCGCGGACGGCGTCACCGTCGTCGGCATCGACGCCAAGGAATACATGACAACGTTCGCGACTCCGCAACGGCCTCTAGCGCCCGAAGAAGTCACGCGCGACTACGACACGATCGCACGTCTTTCCATCGCTCAGGCCGGCATCGACAGCAAAGCTCCTGTTGTGTTGGCGGGTTGGTCCCTGGGCGCGAGTTACAGCGTACTCGTCGCTTCGCAACCGCAGTTTACTTTTCCAGTAAGCCGGGTTGTCGCGATCAGTCTTCCTGTTTATGGCGAACTCGCGTGGAGACCAACTGACGCGATCATTTACGTGACTCACCGAAGACCAAACGAAAAAACATTTGAGACGCTCGACTACCTGAAACAGTTAAACCAAACGCCGATTGTTTTTCTTAACGCAACGAACGACAACACCTCGCCTTTCAACGAAGCGCAGTCGTTGTATGAAGCAGCGACGTGCAGCAAACACTTCTACGCCGTCAAAGCGAGTGGTCATCACTTCGAAGGCGGTGAGAAGGAGTTCTATCAGGATCTTGACCTGGGACTTTCAATACCGCAAATGGCTGATAAGAGTGACAACAAATTGAAAGAGAAACCGAAGGCCGCAGGCTAGTATTCTCAAACGTAGTTAGAGACCTTCTTCAAGTTAGACACAGGGTTCTGAACGAGCGAGAGGGGGGATTCCCTGTGTTTTGAGTGTGGGTGGACCAAGGATAACGGGCTCACAGGGTAGGTTCACCCACATTCCTTTTTTAGCCGCAAAGAAGCACAAAGAGTTTTCAGTTTCGGAGTTCTGAGTTCAGCCTTTAGGCTGCTCCTCAGCGAGGCAAGCTAAAGCTTGAACTCAAAACTTCCTTTCCTATTTCCTGTGGCAACAAGCTGACAAGCAACGCAAACAGGTAGAAGAAGCAATAGCACGTCTTCATTAATATCTCGTCAATGGATGAGCCGCCGCTCGAAGACGTCGCACCACCGGAGCCTCCCGAACCAGAACCAGCTCCGGTGGAAAAACCCCGCAAAAGAAAACGCGGTGTTTGGATCGTGCTTGGACTGCTCCTCCTTGTTGGCCTCAGCGGCTTCCTGATTCTGCAACGCCGGCAAAGCGCCACCGAAGCCGCACCCAAAACAACGCCGCCGCAACCTGGTGTCGCAATCTCCACCGCGGTCGCACAACGCGGAGACATCGGCGTCTACATTAATGCTCTCGGCTCTGTTTCACCGCTTTACACCGTAACCGTCAAGAGCCGCGTCGACGGTCAATTGATGAGCGTCAATTACCGCGAAGGCCAGATGGTCAAACAGGGCGACGTGCTGGCCGAGATCGATCCGCGTCCCTTCCAGGCACAACTGATCCAGGCGCAAGGCCAATACGAACGCGACAAAGCACTGCTCGAAAACGCAAACGTCGATCTGCAACGTTACCAGATTGCCTACAGCAAGAATGCGATCCCCAAACAACAGCTCGACACTCAAGTAGCGACCGTTCATCAGTTTGAAGGCACCGTAAAACTCGATCAGGGTCAGATAGACAACGCGAAAGTCCAACTCGCTTACTGCCAGATCACTTCGCCGATCACCGGCCGCGTTGGTCTGCGTCTCGTCGATCCCGGCAACATCGTTCACGCTGCCGACACCAATGGCATGTTGGTGATCACGCAACTGCAACCGATCAACGTGATCTTCAGCGTGGCTGAAGATTACTTACCGCAAATCCGGCAACAGTTGCGTCGCGGCCACCGTTTGACAGTCGACGCGTTCGATCGCACGCAACAGACAAAGCTTTCGTCAGGCGCGCTGATGACGTTTGATAACCTGATCGACACCACCACCGGAACGATCAAACTCAAGGCAGTTTTTCCCAACCAGGATGGCGCGCTTTTCCCGAATCAGTTTGTAAACGCACGGTTGCTGCTGACGACAGAACGCGGCGCGATCCTCGTGCCTTCAGCGGCAATTCAACGCAATGCACAGGACGCATTTGTCTATGTCGTGCAGCCGGATCAAACCGTTGCGACGAAGACTGTGAAGGTCGGCACAACTGACGGGAACGTCACCGCCGTTGAAGGCATAAACGACGGCGACGTCGTAGCGGTGGATGGATTCGACAAGCTGCAAAACGGAGTGAAAGTGTCAGTGCGTGGAAACTCCCCCAAATCGGCAATCAACAATCAGAAATCGTCAATGTTATGAGTCCATCTCGGCCATTCATTCTGCGGCCAGTGGCCACGTCGCTTTTGATGGCGGCGATCCTGCTTGCTGGAATCGTTGCGTATCGCCAGCTTCCCGTCTCGGCGCTGCCTGAAGTCGACTATCCAACGATTCAGGTGATCACGTTTTAT
>DATNJO010000384.1:0-4391 GCA_035603895.1 Pyrinomonadaceae bacterium | reverse complement strand
CTTTACGCTGCTGTTCCTGTTCATTCGGTTCCTGCCGATGATTTCGATTTTTGAGATGCGCACGATTCTTCCGGAAGCGGAGGTGGAGGAATAAGCGATGTCTGCGCGTCCACCACTCGTTCATCACCGGCGTCATGCACCACCGCTGTACGGTGTGATTGCGGAGTTTGAAGGTCCGAACGAACTGGTACACGCGGCGGAGAAGGTTTACGAAGCGGGCTACCGGCGCATCAACGGCTACTCGCCTTATCCAATTGAAGAGCTTTCCGAAGCGATCGGATTCACGCACACGAGTCTGCCGCTGATCGTCTTTATCGGCGGCGTGATCGGCGGGTTGAGCGGGTTCTTCATGCAGTACTGGATGGAAGTGATCGACTATCCGCTCAACGTCGGCGGTAAGCCTTACAACAGTTGGCCTGCTTTTATTCCGATTACTTTTGAAATGACGGTGCTGTTCGCGGCGTTCTCGGCGGTTTTGGGAATGCTGGTGCTGAACAAGCTGCCGCAACCCTATCACCCGGTCTTCAACGCGCCGAACTTCGCGCTCGCGACGCGCGACCGGTTCTTTTTGGCGGTTGAGGCAAACGATCCGAAGTTCGATCACGACGCGGTGGTGGACATGTTGAGGGGTTTGGGCGCGATTGAAGTTAATGATGTCGAGGTTTAGGAATCAATTCGGGATTGGCGTTCTGTTGCTCGGCGTTTGCTTTGCCGGCTCGGCGTGTCGTCGCGACATGCAGGACCAGCCGAAGATGAAGCCGTATCGTTCGACGTCGTTCTTTAGCGATGGCCTGTCGAGCCGACCGCCGGTTCAGGGAACGATACCGCGCGGATTTTTGCGTACTGATACTGAGCTCTTCACGGGTAAGAAATCGAAATCCTCTTCATCCGTGTCTACTGCTGCTTCAACCACAAACCCGTACACGGATGACACAGATACTTTCCCATTTCCAATCACCAAAGAGACTGTGATTCGGGGAAAAGAACGTTACGAGATCTTCTGTAGCGTTTGTCATGGCCTAACCGGAAATGGCGACGGCATGATCGTGCGCCGTGGATTCCGTCGCGCTGCTTCGTTCAACGACGATCGCTTGCGACAGGCGCCCGTCGGTCACTTCTTCGACGCGATCACCAACGGTTGGGGCGCGATGCCGTCCTACGCATCACAGATTCCCGTGCAAGATCGTTGGGCCATCATCGCCTACGTCCGCGCGCTGCAACTCAGTCAGCAAAATGTACAAGCGACGACGCCAGCACCCGGCAGTTCGCCTGCCCCGTCGCCAACACCATCCGCCGGAGGACACGAATGAGCACGTCATTCAATCCTCCGCCACAGATTGGATCGTTTCGGCAACGCGCGCTGATTGGTGGCGGCGTGTTGCTGTTGGTGCTGGTGGCGATGGCGTTTCTCGATCGGCGACAGTTTTTTCAGGCTTACCTTCTCGGCTGGACGTTCTGGACCGGCATCAGCGTTGGCTCGCTCGCGCTTTTGATGTTGCAACACATGACCGGTGGCGGTTGGGGTTTTGTGATCCGGCGCATTTTGGAAGCGGCGACGCGATTGCTGCCAATAATGGCGCTGTTGTTTATTCCGGTAATTCTCGGCGCGCACTCGATCTACCCGTGGACCGATCACGAAGTGCTCGAGCACGATGCGGTGGTGGCGTTCAAGACACCTTATCTGAATGTGCCGTTCTTTGCCGCGCGCACGGTTGTTTACTTCGCCATCTGGATCGCGCTTGCTTACTTTTTGAATCGCTGGTCGCTCGAGCAGGACCGCACCGCCGACAACCGCTACACGAAAAAGATGCGCGTGTTGAGCGGTGGCGGCATGGTCGCGTTAATTTTCAGCGTCACGTTTGCTTCAATCGATTGGTACATGTCGCTCGAACCGGAATGGTTCTCGACGATTTACGGTTTCATCTTCGTCGCCTCGTGGAGTTTGAGCGCGCTGGCTTTTGTGATCGCCATGCTGGCAATGCTGACGGGAGAAGAACCACTGCAACACGTGGTGAAGCCGTTGCATTTCCAGGATCTCGGAAAACTGCTGCTCGCACTCGTGATGCTGTGGGCCTATTTCGCGTTTTCACAGTACCTGATTATCTGGTCGGGGAACCTGCCGGAAGAGATCGGTTATTACCTCGAACGCACGCACGGCTTGTGGGGCGCGGTCATTATCATTATCGCGTTGCTCCACTTCGCGGCGCCGTTTTTGTTCCTGCTGTCGCGCAGTCTGAAACGAAATCCGCGCCGGCTGGTGCTGGTCGCGTTGTTGATTATCGTCATGCGCATGATCGATCTGTTGTGGATGCTGGTGCCGGCGTTCAAGGAGCATCACTGGATCTGGCTCGACGTGATTGCGCTACTCGGTTTTGGTGGCTTGTGGCTCGGATTGTTTGCGTGGCAGTTGAGTAAAAGAGCATTGATACCCATTAACGATCCACAGTTTGATTCAGTAATGGCCACGGATTTACACAGATGACACGGAACGCAAATAGTAACGGTCATAAAACTGAAACGCCTGACGTTTCGCACATTCGGAACGTCGAGGTCGAGCACGAGGCGAGCGACGTCAGTGTGGCTGGGGTGGCGACATTTGTCGCAATCCTGACAATCGCCACGATCGTGATTTCGATCGGCATGGTGTTCCTTTTCAAGTACTTCGACGCGCAGGCAGCGAAAGAGCGTCAGCCAGGTCCGATGGCACTCTCGGATAAAGAACGGCTGCCGCCCGAACCACGTTTGCAGGCGGCTCCGGGCTTTGCAGTGACGTTGGAAGATGGACAGAGAATCAATCTACAGAACAAAGAGCCGCAGGCGGAATACCGGGTTTTGCGAGCAGAGTGGGAAAAGGAGCTGCGCGGTGAGCTGAAGGATCAATCCGGCAATCTGGTTGCCATTCCGATTGACCAGGCGATCGATCAAGTCGTTTCCGGTGCTGGCTTGCCAACGCGAGCCCAGACGGCTCCCGGCAAGCTGACGGACTACGCGATCAGTATGCCGACGGCCTGGAGTTCCGCGCGCGAGACTGGGAAGAAGTTGCAATGAAATCAGGCGGGAAAGTTTTATTAGTAATGCTGTTGGTGGTAATGGCGTGGTCCAACGCGGCCGCGCAGGCGCCGCCGGGACCAAGCTCGCCGCTTTACGGCGCGCGGCCCGCGAGCGGAAGTCCCTCGACCGGGTTGCCACAGGCTTTGCAGGACGTGCGGATCGAACAGAAGCTCGATCAACAGCTTCCGCTCGACCTCGTCTTTCGTGATGAAAGTGGCCGCGAAGTGAAGCTCGGCGATTACTTCGGACATAAACCAGTTGTGCTCGCGTTTGTTTACTACGACTGTCCAATGCTCTGCACCCAGGTGCTCAACGGCATGGTGACGTCGTTTCGCGTGTTGCCGTTTCAGATGGGCAAAGAATACGACGTCGTGACGATCAGCTTCGACCCGCGCGAAACACCGGAGCTCGCAAAGAAGAAGAAAAAAGTTTACGTCGACTATCTGCCGGAGAAGATGCGCGCCGGCGCGGAGAATGGCTGGCACTTCTTGACCGGAGATCAGGCAAACATTGAAAAGATCACCGATGCCGCCGGCTTTCGTTATCGCTGGGACGAGAAGACGCAACAGTTTGCGCACGCAAGCGCAGTCATGGTGACGACGCCGCACGGAAAACTTTCACGTTACTACTACGGGATCGAGTATCCGGCTCGCGACCTGCGCCTCGGCTTGATCGAATCGTCGGCAAACAAGATCGGTTCGCCGGTCGATCAGTTACTGCTTTATTGCTATCACTACGATCCGGCTACGGGTAAATACGGCGCCGTTGTGATGAACATCATGCGGATTGCCGGTGTGATTACTTTGTTGGGTATTGCTGCGATGTTGCTTTTGCTCAAAGCACGAAACACTGCTGCTGCAACACCGAGGCCCGGAGGAGCGGCTCTGTAATGCAGGGATGGATTCCATTAGTTCCTGAGAGTGCTTCTTCCTTTTCGTGGCACGTCGACGCGCTCTATTTCTACCTGTCGGGCGTGACGCTCTTCTTTACGTTGCTGATCTCGGGCGTCCTGATCTTCTTTACGGTTCGTTACCGGCGTCGCACGCCTTATGAGATTCCGCGGCCGATTGCGGGTTCGCACAAGCTCGAGACCCTTTGGACGATTATTCCCTTCCTCATCGCGATGACGATGTTTGGCTGGGGCGCGAAGCTTTATTTCGAACAGTACAAGCCACCGGCAAATGCGGTTGAGGTTTATGTCGTCGGCAAGCAGTGGATGTGGAAACTGCAACACGCCACCGGACAACGCGAGATCAACGAATTGCACGTGCCCGTCGGCCGCAGGATCAAATTGATCATGACCTCGGAAGACGTGATTCACGATTTCTTCGTGCCGGCGT
>DATNJO010000383.1:0-2910 GCA_035603895.1 Pyrinomonadaceae bacterium | reverse complement strand
TGTCGATGCGATCGGTTTTCCCGCAGCCTTTGCCGTCGCACTTGCCGGTCCCGTTTTGGGTAACTGTCGCCGTGATTAGCCGCGACGTTTTTATTCTTGTCGGCGCCGCAGCCATCAACATCGTCACCGGTTTTCGAGGTTTTCGACCCTCGATGCTGGGCAAGATCAACACGACTGTTCAGATCGTGGCCATCGGCCTAATTATGTTCGCCGCCAGCGTCCCCTACGGCACCGGCTGGTACCTGCCAACCATTTACGCGACAGTTTTCGCGTTCTCCGTCCTTTCCGGCGCTCATTACATCTTTTTCGTCTCCAGACTCGTCAACGAAGACCGCCGCTAAGCAGTAGTCCCACTCATATAAAGTTGACAAGGACACACTCAAGCTTTATATTATCCCGGCGTTCAACTCGAGTGCAGTAGCGTGAGTGGTCGATTCCTTTGAAAGGCCTCCTCCGGCGCCTCGAAATAAAAGCTAAAGCAAAGTTGAATAGCGGGTCCGAAATGTTTAGCCCGAAGGGTTTGGAGACTAAAAGAAGATGAGCAAGATTATTGGAATTGACCTTGGAACTACCAATTCGGTGGTTGCGGTGATGGAAGGTGGCGAGCCCACCGTCATTACCAACTCCGAAGGTGGCCGCACCACGCCGTCGGTCGTGGCCTTCACCAAAGATGGTAGCCGCCTCGTTGGTCAGGTGGCCAAGCGCCAGGCAGTAACCAATCCGGAGAATACCGTTTACTCGATTAAGCGGTTCATGGGACGCCGGTATAACGAAGTTAGCGAAGAGATTAAGCAGGTCCCATACAAAGTTCAGGGCGCGGGCAGCGCCGGCGACGTGCGAATTAACGCGGGTGGCAAGGACTGGAGCCCACCGGAGATCTCGGCAATCATCCTCCAGAAGATGAAGCAGTCGGCTGAAGACTATCTCGGTCAGAAAGTCGACAAAGCCGTGATCACCGTGCCGGCTTACTTCAACGACTCGCAACGGCAGGCCACGAAAGATGCCGGCAAGATCGCCGGTCTCGAAGTGATGCGTATCGTCAACGAGCCGACGGCTGCGGCGTTGGCCTACGGTCTCGACAAGAAAAAGGACGAGACGATCGCAGTGTTTGACTTCGGTGGTGGTACGTTCGACGTATCGATCCTCGAAGTCGGCGAAGGCGTTGTGGAAGTGAAGTCCACGAATGGCGACACGCACCTCGGCGGCGACGACATCGACGAGCGTCTGATCGAGTGGATCATTGACGAGTTTAAGAAAGACCAGGGTATCGATCTTTCAAACGACAAGATGGCTTTGCAGCGTCTGAAGGAAGCCGCTGAGAAGGCGAAGATCGAACTCTCGAGCACGATGGAAACGGAAGTCAATCTTCCGTTCGTGACCGCGGATCAGTCTGGTCCGAAACACCTCGCGATGAAGCTGACGCGCTCGCGGTTCGAGCAGTTGGTTGAACCGATCCTCGCGCGGCTTCGTGGTCCAGTTGAGACGGCGCTGAAAGATGCTGGCGTCGATGCGAAGAAGATCGACGAAGTGGTGCTGGTCGGTGGTTCGACGCGTATCCCGAAGGTCCAGGAAATCGTGAAAGAAATGTTTGGCAAAGAGCCAAACAAGAGCGTGAACCCGGACGAGGTCGTCGCGATCGGCGCGGCCGTGCAGGCCGGCGTGCTCTCGGGTGAGAAGACAGACATCCTGTTGCTCGACGTGACGCCGCTCAGTCTCGGCATCGAAACGCTGGGTGGAGTGTTCACCAAGCTGATCGAAAGAAACACGACGATCCCGACGCGGAAGTCGGAGATTTTCTCGACTGCTTCGGACAATCAAACGTCAGTTGAAGTTCACGTGCTTCAAGGTGAACGGCCGATGGCCGGTGACAATCGCACGCTTGGCAAGTTTCATCTCGTCGGTATTCCACCGGCACCGCGCGGCATGCCGCAGGTTGAAGTCGCTTTCGATATCGACGCCAACGGCATCGTGAACGTGTCGGCGAAAGATATGGGCACGGGCCGCGAGCAGAAGATCACGATCACCGCTTCGTCGGGTCTATCGAAGGATGAGATCGACAAGATGATGCGCGATGCTGAGTCGCACTCTGCTGACGACGCTCGCAAGCGCGAAGAGATCGAAGCGCGCAACCGTCTCGATGGACTCGTCTATCAAATGGAAAAGACGTTGAACGACAATCGCGAGAAAGTCGGGGCAGTTGCTTCCGACGTTGAATCAGCGATTGCCGAGGCGAAGAAAGCGTTGGCGGAAGGTGGAGTTGAACGACTCAACGAGGCTTTCAATCAATTGCAGACCGCGTCGCACAAACTCGCGGAGGCGTTATATCAACAGGCGCCGCCACCAGGATCCGACACGGCGGGCGGTAGTGAACAAGCTTCAGCCGCAGGCGCTTCGTCTTCAAGCGGTGGTGACGACAACGTGATCGACGCTGAGTATGTCGACGTTGACGAAAACAAGTAAGAACAGGTCGAATGTTCGGTTGGCGGTGAAGGCGGAGAAGTAGTACCCTCCGCCTTTTCGTCAAGATAACTAGATGGCAGCAAAACAGGATTATTACGAAATACTCGGCATCAAGCGCGACGCGAAGCCTGAAGAGATCAAGAAGGCTTACCGGCGTTTGGCGCGCAAGTATCATCCGGACGTGAACCCCGGCGATAAAGCCGCGGAGGAACGTTTCAAACTCATGTCCGAAGCGCACGACGTGCTTTCCGATCCGAAGAAGCGCTCCGTGTACGATCGCTTCGGGCAGTATTCGGAGAACCTCGCGGACGCAGCCGCGCGAGGAGCTGGTGGTCCAGCCGGCGGCGGTGGTCGCACGGCACCGGGTTTTGATTTCACTGGTTTCGACTGGGGCAGTGGTTCGACCAGCAGTGGCGGAGGCGGCGGCAGCAGCTTCCGCGACATCTTCGT
>DATNJO010000382.1:0-6191 GCA_035603895.1 Pyrinomonadaceae bacterium | reverse complement strand
GAGGTAGTAGTTCGCTTCAGCTTCGGAGAGCGAGACGCGTTGCATGGCGGTGTACGACGCATACGCCTGCGGATCGTCGCCGCTGGCGATCCGTAGCGAGGGAAGCTCACCCTGTCGTATGTAAGCGCGCAGTTCTTTCTCGATCGCATCGAGATTCATGCCGAAAGAGTTTTCCAACGCTTTCGTCACGTCTTCGCCGCGACCCACGAGATGCAGAAAACGTTTGAACTGTTCCTGCCGGCCGGAACCGCCGAGCATGAGGTAATGGACCAGCGCCCACGACTCGCCGTAGAAAATACCGGTCTTATCCTGCTCGTTGTAGTGTGGCGAACGCGTGTCGATCGAGAGCAGAGTTTCGAGTGGCAGCAGTTCCTGACTGCGCAACAGGCGAATGTAGTAAGGGATCGTCGCGCCGATCACGGCTTCGTTGTTTGCGAATTGCAGCGAGCCGTAAAATTCCGCGAGTCCTTCGTTCAGCCAAACGGGAACTCCCGGAACGTTTTCTTGCAGGTGCAGGTGGACGTACTCGTGAAAGGCTACGCTGAATGAATCTCTTCCATGTGGATCGAGCGACATCGCGATGTAGTTGACGTCGTCGCCGGGTTGAAAGTAGCCGGCAACGTTCGCGGGTCGTCCCTGGTAGAGGGGCTTGAACGGCGTGAACGAAGCATCGTCACGAAAGAGAACGACGGTCGTTTGAACGGAGGAGTTGAGCACGTTGCGCGACACGAGTCTGCTAAACGCACTATGAAAGAACTCCAGCCAGACCGCGACCTGTCGCAGCTTTTCCGGTTCGGCGTTGCCGATGACGAAGAGATTGTTCGTGCGTACGCTGCGCCAGTTGTCTCGCGATTGCGCCGCGGCGGTTGTTGGGAGTGTGAGGAATACGAGCAGGAATAATGCTACGAACTTCTTCATAACCCGACTGCCTTCTTACTTAAATGCGACCAGCGCCGCGAGGGCGGCGTCTTTTTGATCTTTGCCCCATGGTGGACCGGCTGACTTTCCGAGCGCGGTGACTGTCTTTAACAAGTCGCTCGCGGGAGTGCGCAGCGCCTGTTCTGCTTCCTGTAACAACGTCTTCTCCGGCAACGTGATCAGCTTCAGTTCACACGCTTTCGTAGCTGCCATCAAGGCATCGCGAAAGAGGACGCCTTCGGCCTGATGCATGCGAAAGTGTACCGCGAGGATTTGTTCGACGCTCCAGTCCGGCATCGGAGAGCCGACTATAACCGCACAAGCTACAACCTGGTTACCGAGATCGCGTTCGTGTTTGAGAGCTGCTTTCAATTCGCGGCGCGCAATCCGATGGGCGGCGTCGATGCCGCGCTTCACCACGTCGCGTGCTTCCTTTGGCTCGAGTTCTTCCGCGGCGTGATAAGGCTGTTTCGCCCATTCCTCTTCGACGAGTTCGAGGCGCGAGCGATCGACCACGGTAAAGCCGTGGCCGTTCTTGCCGAGCGCGACGAGCGCCGCCCAACCGGAGTGCGCTTTTAGTCCGAAAGCGACTTTCATCTCTTAAGCTTGTAAATCTTGTAATCTTGTCCAGACAGGATTTCAGGGTTTACAAGATGGCCAAACTTTACTGCAACGAGTCTTCCAGCAACGCGGCCAGACGCCAGCCGCCTTTGTGGACCTCTTTCTTTACCATCTTCGCCGCCCAGACTGCATAAAACTGTCCGTCGGCGCGCCGTTTCTCTTTAGCGTTGCCGCTTTTGATCTCGTGCCCGGTTGACGGGATCTCGACGTCCTCGTACCTGAGACGTGTGCGAGCTTCACGAGCGAGCGGCAGGATCTCGTCGGCCATCTGCTTGGCCCACGTTTCGGTGCCGCCCGTTAATTCCCAACCGGCAGGTGTGAGACGCGCCAATCGTTTCGCAGAACCGGGATCTAACGCCTCCTCTTCACCAAACGCGTTCTTCACAGTTTGGCCATCCCAGTAGCTGTGAAGTTTTCCGGGAGACTTGAGCGTGCCATCCATAAAGGTGAACAAGATCAGTTTGTTGCCGCCCTGATCGCCAAACCCTTCGTTACCATCTGTCGGGTGAAACGCATCTCCGTCGGCGTTGAAGTATTCGGCGCCAACATGAAGCGGTTGATGAATGTCGCCAAGATAGTGCGTGAGCAATATCACCGCGACGGCTTTCGTGATCGCGCGATCGTTTGTTTCCGGTTCCTCGCCACGCAGCACGCGAATGCAGAACGGGATCATCTGCACGACATCAAAATCGTCGCGTCCAATTGTTCCGTCGCCGTAGTTTTCATTGCCGGTGACGGGAACGTCGGTGTAGTGAAAGATGTCGTGCGAAGGCTTCTTGCCGCATTTGTTTGCTTCCCAAAACGCACGCAGTTCGTCGTTAATTCGTGGTTTGCTCGTGACCGGGTTATCGTTCCCACTGCCACGGCAATCGTCCCAACCCTTGATGTTGTCAGGCAGCGTGGCTACCTGTTCCAACGTAAGACCGTCGAGCAGTTGGCGGACTTTTCTTGCTACAGCTCTGTTTCTGGCGAGGCGTTTATCGGCGATCGAGCCGACTAGTTTGTGACCGCGTGGTCCATAAGCAAGGGCGTGGGTAGATAACAGGCAAATAGTAAGTAACAGGGGGACAAGTTTGCGCATCTGAAATTGTCCTGACTGACAGTGTCGCCAGGATCTCTCCTTTCGAATCTGGTGGGTTGAATGTGGCGAGGCTCATGAGCCAATAAACGAGACGGCTCTGGGCAATAGCCGTCGTTTGGGACAGCGAAGTGAGTTTAAGACCGGTGAGAAGTCGAGTCAATGAATTTTCGTATAGGTCCTATTAGTCCTATAGGACTTATATTCTTAGGTTAAACTAAGGCATGTCTCGTTTGCAGGACTCTCAAAACAACTCTTCTAGCCGGCCAACGTGGGCCGAAATCGATCTGAACCAACTCGCTGCTAACTTCAAGCGAGTCAAGCAACGCGTCGGCTCTGCGGCGCGAATCATGGCCGTCGTCAAGGCGAACGCCTACGGACACGGCGCCGTTGAATGCGCGGGCCGGTTAGCGGCTGAGGGCGCTGACTGGTTTGGCGTCGCACTTCCCGAAGAAGCGATTCAATTGCGCGAGGCGGGAATCAGGCAGCCGTTGCTTTGTCTCGCGGGTTTTTGGCCCGGTCAGGCGGCGGCGTGTATTCAACATCAATTGACTCCGGTTATTTATCGCCGCGACATGCTCGAAGCACTCAATCAGGCGGCAACGGAAGCGGGCGTAATCGCCGACGCGCACGTAAAGGTCGACACCGGCATGGGACGGCTTGGCGTCCGTTTCGATCAAGTCAGCGAGTTTGCCGGCCGATTGGACCAGTTTAGCAACGTACGAATCGACGGTTTGATGACGCATCTCGCTGCGGCTGACGAAGCTACGTGCCAGGCGTTAACGCTCGATCAGATTCATCGTTTCGACGAAGCTGTGAGCGTATTTCGCGAGCATGGCTATCGTCCAACGCATCTGCACCTCGCCAATTCCGCGGGTGTTTACGGTCATCGCGAATCGTGGGGAAACATGGTGCGTCCGGGCGGCGTGTTGTACGGACTGTGGAAGGACGTGTTGCCGCCTTCGATTTCCGATCCGCAACTCGTTCCGGTGATGTCGCTCTACTCGCGAATCATCATGTTGAAGTGGGTGCCGCCGGGCGAGACGATTGGTTATGGCTGTACGTTTGAAGCCTCACGACGCAGTTTGATTGCGACGTTGCCGATCGGTTATCACGACGGCTACATGCGCGGGTTCTCGAATCGTTCGCACGTCATCGTGCGCGGGACTTATGCACCGGTCGTGGGGCGCGTCTCGATGGATCTCACTTTGATCGATGTGACGGACGTTGCCGGTGTTGAACTAAACGACGAAGTGACGTTACTTGGCTGGGACCGGCGCAATTCGGATCTGCGCATCCGCGCTGAAGATCTCGCCCGCATCGCAGGCACGCTCTCGTATGAAGTGACGTGCGGCGTCGGAGACCGCGTTTCGCGGGTCTACGTCTGAACTAGACAGGATTTACAGAAGTGACAAGATTCTTCTGAAGGAGGTGGAATCCTCCTCTTTAAAAAGGAAATCCTGTAACCCTTGTAAATCCTGTCAAGTTTGACTGTGCCTTCACAGGTTGACTACTATTCGATCCCTCGCCAAAACAAACGGAGGTCCCTCGAGAAAATGACTTATACGGTAAAAGCGGGCGACACGCTCTCCAAGATCGCCGCGCGCAACGGCCTGACGCTGGCTCAGTTACTTCAGGCCAATCCTCAAATCTCAGATCCAAACAGAATTAACGTCGGCGATATTGTGAATCTGCCGAACGGCTCAACCGAAAACGCGACGCAACCACTTCCGAGTAATCCACCGGTGGTCGCTCCTAATCCGGTGCCGCCGATTTCAACAGAGAACACACAGCCGTTGCCCAGCAATCTGGCAGGAGCCTCGGCTGGGGCCGGCAACGCCAACGACGACGAACTCGGAATTCTTTCAGCGAAGTACGAAACCGGTGGCCGCGGTCCGGGCGTGGTTTCCACTGGCGTCGGAGATCCCGGCGGTGTTTCTTACGGTTCTTATCAAATGGCCTCGAAGATGGGTGTTCCGCAGCGCTTCGTACGTCAAGCGGGTTTCCCATGGGCAACGGATTTTGCGAACCTAACCGCGGGTACGGCTGATTTCACTGCCTGCTGGAAACGCATTGCCGCGGCACAAACCGACGCTTTTCAAAGAGCGCAACACGCATTTATCAAGCAGAGCCATTACGATCTTCTGGCGGCCAAGATACTCGCCGACAACAAACTCGACGTGAACACGCGAAGCGTTGCACTGCAAAATGTAGTCTGGTCCACAGCAGTACAACACGGTGGCGCTACGCCGATCGTTGGCCGCGCGATCGCGAATCTTTCCTGTGCGACTTCTGACCCGACGTACGACAAACAGCTGATCACCGCTATCTACGCCGAACGCGGGCGAAAGAAACCCGACGGTAATCTGGCTTACTTCGGGAAGAGTTCGCCGAGTGTTCAAGCCGGTGTGTCGAAACGCTTTCAGAACGAACAGGCGGATGCGTTGGCCATGCTCGCCAAGGAAACCTGAACACGAACAAACATGGCAGACGAAACGGAAGAACTAACCGTAAAAGTTAATGATAAAGAAACGGTGAGTGCGCTTCTTTATCCTGCGGCGAAGAAGATTCGCAGCGGCCTGACCGCTTTGTTGGGCCACGGCGCCGGCGCGAACCAGTTGAGCGGTTTCATGCGTCTGTTTGCTCGCGGTTTGGCAGCGCGTGGTCTGGACGTGATGACGTTCAACTTCATCTACATGGAGCAGGGACGTTCAGTTCCCGATCAAAAGCCGAAGCTTGAGTCGTGTTTTCGCGCGGTCATCGAATCGATAGCGAAGCACCGGAAGCTGAAGAACAACCGGCTGGTTGTTGGTGGCAAGTCGATGGGGGGACGGATCGCGTCGCAAGTGGTCGCGGCGCGTGATGAAGTACCGTTGGCAGTTGATGTAAACGGACTTGTGTTTCTTGGTTACCCGCTACATCCGCCGGGCAATCCGGCGAAGCTGCGCGTCGAACACCTGGAACAGATCAAGAAGCCGATGCTATTCGTGCAAGGCACACGCGATGCGCTCGGCACACCGGACGAGATTCAACCGTTCGTCAAAAACCTTCGACCGCCGGCAAAGATTTATGCGATCGAAGGTGGCGATCATTCGTTCAAAGCGCCGAAGAAGTTTGGCCTGTCACAGGAGCAGATTTACGAAAACGCGATGGACGAGATCGTTCATTGGACTGCAACGATCTAAGCCACAAAGAGGCACAAGAGGCACAAGAGGCACAAGGTATAGGCGGGAAGAGGTACGAGAGCCAGGTGGCCTCGTACCTCTTTGTAATGGCGGGGGATTCAGTTACCGAGTACGAAGTTGTAAGTGATCACTCCTTGAACCTTCACTTTTTGATCGCCAAGCACCGTGGGCGAGAAACGCGCTCGCAGTGCCGCGGTTTGTGCCGCAGGCACGAGTAACACGTGCCCCGACGTTGCCTTCGCTGAAACTACCTTTCCTTCCTCATCAATCAGCACTTGCACGATCACGGTTCCCTGAGTTCTGGTCTGTCGCGCAATTGGTGGATAGCTGGGCGGGGGCAAAGAGAGCGCCTCGCTATTCAACACCCGCGAGACTCTGAGAGTCCTAAT
>DATNJO010000381.1:0-2030 GCA_035603895.1 Pyrinomonadaceae bacterium | reverse complement strand
CCACAGCTTGATCGCGTTGGCTTTTACCGAAGCGCGTGAAGTCGGGCATGTTCAGCGACAACGTGGCCCAGAAGCCAATCATGCCAGTGAGCGACGGAATGAAGATGGGCCAAAACTCCGCGAAGCTGTGAAACTTGCCCTGTTGGTTGAGCAGGTAACCGAGACCGTTTGCTTTCCAGATGGCCCAACCGAGCAACAGCGCGGTCATGATCAAGACGAAAGGAGCCGCCCAGTTCTCGACCCGGCGGAGCAGGTCCATACCGCGGTAGATGATGTAAATGTTCAATCCCCAGAAGAGCAGGAACGAGAGCCACTCGGTCGGTGTGTGTCCGCCGATTGGACCACCGAGCAGCGTCTGCCAACCCGGAATGATCGCTTTGAAGAACACGTTTAGCGCTTCGCCGCCGATCCACGCCTGAATGCCAAACCAACCGCAAGCGACGATCGCGCGCATGAGCGCGGGGAGGTTTGAACCATACGTGCCGTAAGCCGCGCGGGCGAAGACAGGAAAGGGGATTCCGTACTTCGTACCCGGATGCGAGTTGAGCAGAATCGGCGCCAGCACGATCGTGTTGCCGAGAAGAATGGTGAACAACGCTTGCCACCAGTTCATGCCCGCGCTGATCAAGCCTGACGAAAGCATGTAGGTGGGAATGCAGTGCGCCATGCTGATCCAAAGCGCGGCATAGTTATAGGTGGTCCAATTACGCTTGGAAATCGGTACGGGCGCGAGGTCCTGGTTGTAGAGAGGGCTTTGACTTATTTCGGCGAGAGCTTCCGGTTGAAGTTCTACACGCCCGTCGGGGTGTTGGATAGTTTCGTTTGGGGTCAAACGGTTTTCTCCGCTGCATCTCTGTGTCTCTGTGCCTCCGTGGTTATTTTGAACCACAGAGAGACACAGAGAAGAAGTTAGATTGCGACGCACGTACCGCGTTTCAAGAACTTTCCATCACCCGCCTTGCCTTTGAACTCGTTTTTGTCGACCACGACCTTGCCGCGTGACAGCACGGTTTCGACGACGCCTTTGATCTTCTTGCCTTCGTACGCGTTGTAGTCGACGTTCATGTGACTCGTTTTCAAACCGAGTGTTTGTTCCTTATTTGGATCGAAGATGACGATGTCGGCGTCGGAGCCGACGGCGATCGTACCTTTCTTCGGAAACAGACCAAACATCTTCGCGGCCGCGGTTGAAGTTAATTCGACGAATCGATTTAAGCTGATGCGATTTTCAACCACACCACCGTTGTAAATTAATGGGACGCGATTCTCGACACCCGGTGCGCCGTTTGGAATCTTGGTGAAGTCGTCTTTACCGAGTACTTTCTGTTCTTTCATACAGAACGGGCAGTGGTCGGTGGAGATGACCTGTAGATCGTCCATCTTCAAACCTTTCCACAGCTCCTCCTGGTTTGATTTCTCGCGCAGCGGCGGCGTCATCACATACTTCGCGCCGTCGAAACCGGGCTCGTCGTAATTGTCGAGCGAAAGAAACAGGTACTGCGGACATGTTTCGGCAAACGCGGGAATGCCGCGATCGCGTGCCTGACGAACCTGGTTCAGCGCGTCGGCGCACGAGAGGTGCACGATGTAAACCGGCGACTCAGCCATTTCCGCGATCGCGATCGCTCGATGAACGCCTTCTGCTTCAGCGATGGTTGGCCGTGTTAACGCGTGATATTTCGGCGCTGTGTGGCCTTGTTCGAGTGCGCGCTTGATGATCTCGTTGATGACGATCCCGTTTTCCGCGTGCATGCAGATCAGGCCGCCGCGCTGACCGGCCGCGGACATCGCGCGAAAGATCGTCGCGTCGTCGACGAGGAACACGCCGGGATAAGCCATGAACATTTTGAAACTCGTCACGCCTTCGTCCATGGCTGTGTAAAGCTCTTCGATCTGTTTGTCTTCGAGCTCGGTCGTTATTAAGTGAAAGCCGTAGTCGATGGCAGTTTTGCCTTCGGCTTTTTTGTGCCAGTTGTCGATGCCTTCGATCAGTGATTGGCCTTTGTACTGCACGGCGAAGTCGATGATGG
>DATNJO010000380.1:0-2995 GCA_035603895.1 Pyrinomonadaceae bacterium | reverse complement strand
GCCACTGACAATCACGAGATCGCCGTCGATGATCGGCGAAACCGGGCGGCCGCCGTGCGTGGTTAGTAGACCAAAGTCTTCGCCGAGCGAACGTTCCCACAGCACTTTTCCGTCGCGATTCAATCCGATCAGGTTGCCGCCAACGCCAAACACGTAAACGTTTCCGGTCGTTGGATCGCCGACGGGCGACGCCCAACCGACGCGATGCGGCGGCACGTCGCTCAAGTAAACATTGAAGCGATGTTCCCACAGCAGCTTGCCGCTGTCCGCGTTGAAGCACATGATCCGCTCCTGCAACGTCTCGCCTTGGCCGGCGGTGTTTTGCAGGTAGACGCGATCGCCCATCACGATCGGCGCGGAGCGTCCACCATAGGGAGCTTTCCAGGCGAGATTCTCGCCGGTGGGCGACCATTTTTCGGGCAGGTTCTTTTCGGTTGAGACACCGTCGCGTGCGGGACCACGCCACTCGGTCCAATCGTTCGCGACTGCGAACGAGAATGCAAGAATTGCGTTCAAATAAATGGAGATGAAGTTATTCATTTTTAGGAGACCGTCTCGGTTTAGGATGAACTATGTTTCGCTTGCAACCCTAAGGATGTAGAATACGTAAGCTCACGTTGCTGCGTTACACTTTTTTCCGTGATTCTAACAGGTTCCGCCTCATCCGTTAACTTGACGTTTGATTGCGTTGCTCAACAGGAGAAATCATGCTGCTCTCTAAAATTCATTTGGGGGTCCTACTCTTTTCGTTTTTTGCAGCGCTGTCGCTACAAACAGCGGCGCCCTCGAAACAGGAATTGAACGACCAGCTCTTCGAAGCCGTGCGCAAGGGCGACGCGGCGGCGGTGACGGCCGCGCTCGACAAAGGCGCGGATGTCAACGCGAAGTATCGTTATGGCATGACTGCGTTGTTCAAGGCCGCGGAGCGTGGTCACACCGAGGTTGCAAAGATCCTGTTGGACCGTGGCATCGACGTGAAAGTCAAAGACACTTTCTACGGCGCGACGGCGATGACCTGGGCGCTTGATAACAAGCACTTCGCGGTCGTGAAACTGATTTTGGAGAAGGGCGGCGGCGACGTCGATGAGGTGCTGACGCAGGGTGCGCGCGAGAACAACGCGGAGTTGGTGCAGATTGCGCTGGACAAAGGCGGAGCGACACCAGCGGCTCTTACCGCGGCGCTCGCGACTGCATCTACTGATGAAAAGAGCGCAGCCATTGCTGAGTTGTTGAAAAAAGCCGGTGCGCAGCCACCGTTACAAGTGGATGCGGCGATCCTGCAAACATACGCCGGCAAATACCGCGGTGAACCCGGGCCGGAGATCGCGATCACTTTCAAAGATGGAAAACTTTTTGCGACTTTCGGCCGCGACGCGTATGAGTTGATGGCGCTCGACACGACGACGTTTCGGCCCATCGCATTTTCGGGAGCCACGCTCGGCTTTAATCGTGAGGGAGATAAAGTAACCAGCGTCACCTTCAAGCAAGGCCCGAACGCCGGCCAACTAAAGCGTATTGAATAAGATTCGGTTTGACTCTGAGTCTCGGTGTCTTTGTGGTTTAACCAAACCACAGAGTCACAGAGACTCAGAGATAGAAAGGTTCTAGATGAAGCGACTGACCCTGTCTCTCATTATTGTCACTGTTATCTCAACCACAGTTCTCGCTCAGAACTGGCCGCAGTTTCGTGGTCCGGGAGCAACGGGTGTTGTCGAAAGTCCCGGACAGCCCGTGAAATGGGACGCCAGTGCAGCGCAGAACGTCCGCTGGAAACTCGCGATCCCGGGCCTCGCGCACTCGAGTCCGGTCGTGTGGGGCAACAAGATATTTGTCACCACCGCCGTCAACAGCGCGAAAGACGAAACGAGGTACGGACTCTACGGCGACGTCGCTCCAGTCAAGAACGATCCAAAACACACGTGGAAGGTCTACGCCATCGACAAGGCGAAGGGCACGATACTTTGGGAACGCACGGCGTCGGAAAACATTCCGAAGGTTAAGCGGCACCCGAAATCGACCCACGCTGATTCGACGCCGGTCACTGACGGCAAGTATCTCGTCGTGTTGTTTGGTTCTGAAGGACTCTACACGTACGACCTGAACGGCAAGCTGCTCTGGAAACAGGACCTCGGCGTACTCGATTCCGGTTGGTTCTACGATGTCGATTACCAGTGGGAACACGGCAGTTCACCGATCATTTACAAGAACCTCGTCATCCTTCAGGCCGACCTTCAGAAAAACTCCTTCATCGCGGCCTACGATCTGAAAACCGGCAAACTCAAGTGGAGAACTCCGCGCGAAGAGATCCCTTCGTGGGGCACGCCGACAGTTTACGAAGGAAAGACCCGCGCCGAGTTGATCGCAAATGGCACGAAAGCGATTCGCGGCTACGATCCGTTCACTGGAAAGGAACTGTGGAAACTCGGACCAATGTCTGAGATCACCACGCCCACACCTTTCGCCGCGCTCGACCTGATCTTCGTTACCAGTGGCTATGCGCCGATTCAACCGATCTACGCGATCCGGCCCGGTGGCAACGGCGATATCTCTTTGAAAGACGGCAAAGAATCCGGCGAGTTCATCGCGTGGAGCAAACAGCGGGGTGGACCATACATGCCGACGCCGATCGTCTACGGCGACCTGCTTTACACGTGTTCGAACCAGGGCGTGCTGGTTGCTTACAACGCAAAGACCGGCGAGCGCGTTTATCAGGAACGACTTGGCGGCACTGGCGCCGCGTTTACGGCTTCGCCCGTCGCGTCGGACGGAAAGATTTATCTAGCCAGTGAAGACGGCGATGTTTTCGTCGTGAAGGCCGGACCGAAATATGAGTTGCTCTCAAAGAACCCGGTGGGTGAAGTCATGATGGCCACGCCCGCGATCTCCGATGGAGTCGTGATCGTGCGCACAGTCTCGCACTTGTACGCTTTTGCCGACACGAATACCAATCAAACGAACAGTAAAGGATCAAACCAGTGAAAGTAACGCGCCGAAT
>DATNJO010000379.1:0-3843 GCA_035603895.1 Pyrinomonadaceae bacterium | reverse complement strand
GAGTCGGAGCGCGGGCGGCTCGCCCGCAGCTTGGAGGCCGCGCACCACCATGGTTCGTGTTGCGGGCGAGCCGCCCGCGCTCCGACTCAGGGCGTTACTGAAGTTTTCTGCGGAACTTCGCCCCCTTTGAATCTTTATTTCGGGAGGGAAGCGGACAGGGATTAACCCGATTCTCAAAGAATCGTCCGCTGTGGCTGCGGTGCCGCACGCCGCAATACAGTTGGACGACAAAGCGTCTCGGTGATCTTCGGATTGCCGAGGCGCAGCTTTATTGTTGAGACTTGGAAGGCGGCTCAAATTCCTCGCTGCCGGAAACAACACTTTCAGTGTGCGAGAGCTGCATCGTCAGCAGCGAAGGTTTGTAGTCGAAAGCTTTTGGTCCACCGCGCGTATTCTGCACCAGCATCACCAGGTAATCCTGATTCTCTCTAAATCGGCTGACGCTCCCGCGCTGGTTCATAATCACAAACAACAGAGTCTCGCCGTTTGCGGTTCGCATTTGGCCAACAAGCGAACTCGCGCCGCCGTCCGTGCGCAACAGCGTTCCGGTTTTGGCAATCACGCTGCCACGCCACGCTGGACCAGTGAAACGATCTTCGAGTGTGCCCGGATCGATACCCGCGACCGGCATGATCGCGGAAGGTCCCATCCGATTCTTCTGCAACTCGGCGAGTAACGCGCGGTAGACCTTCATCATCACGCGCGGTGAAATACGATTTACACCGAGGCCGCTCAACGTCGAGATCCTCAGATCGTCGGGCATGAGTTGCAGTTCAGAAATCAACCGCTGGCGTACTGCCTCCGGTCCGCCGAGGGCGTCGCCGATGCGATCGGCCATGAAGTTATTTGAATAGCAGAGCAGCACTTTGAGAATGTCGACGAGCTTGCTCGACCTCTGCGTTAAGAGAAGTTTCGCCGCCTGTGGAACCGGTGCGACGCCAACGCCGCCCATCACCGCTATACTCGGAACGTTTTCCAAACTCGCGCGATCGTTCAGCAGCGTGCGTTCGTAATTCCACGCCTGCGTGGCAGCCGCACGGCGCAAGGTTGAATCCAGGGTGTCGTAAAACTGTTCTCCGGATCGTGTCGCGGAAGAACTGAAGTTCATCGTGAAGCCCGGTGCGACGAACAGATCGCCGGTCACCTGCTTGATGCCGAGTGTGTTCAGTTCGCGCGCGATGAGTATGGCGTGTTCGTAGTGAAACGAAGGATCGCGTCCGGAAATGTAGAGGTTCCCGTTGATGACGCCGGTTGTTTTGTCCAACTGGCCGTCAGTCCAGACGGCGGTTGCGAATCGATGATCCGCACCAAACGTTTTCAAAGCGACGAGCGCGGTGGCGAGTTTCAGCGTCGAAGCGGGATTAAACTGCGCGGTCTCGTTCTGTGATGAGACGATCTTGCCGTCGAGTGTTTCGACGAGTACGCCTTGCACGCCGTAAAGCGGCCGCACCGATTCAGACGGTGAAGGCGACGGAGATGGAGATGGCGACGGAAGTGCTTGCGGCTCTTGTTGCGAAGCAGCCGTCAGCGAGACGGCAAACACCAGCAACGTCACGCCAAGCAATCGTTTCAATCGAGTCGTCATTCTCGCTACACAAACTCCAGAGTCAGTTTCGGGGAAAGTGAGGTAGCGGTGGACCCGCGGGGGCCATCATACCACAGAACATAGATGACAAAGATGGATGAAGAGTTCGTTGACAATGCTTCGAAGGCGCTCATAGAATCGCGGTGTTGACAAACTACAGTGCAACGCAATCAAGAACCCGTCACAGTTGAACGAGTGGTTGCCACTCACCGGGCGCGGCGAAAAGAGATTCGCAAGCGGCTCGGCGAGTTTGAGGAAGTTTGGCGCAAAGGATCCGACGCGCGGCTTTGGGAAGAACTTGCGTACTGCATCTTCACTGCCGGAGCTTCCGCGCGTATGGGTCTCGATTCTGTCGACGCGGTGCGACCGTTGCTACTCGACGGCGAAGCCGAAGCAATGACTGCGGCACTCAAGCAAGCCGGTGCTCATCGCTTTCCAGTCGCGCGTCCGCAGTACATCGTGATTACGCGCAACTACTTTCGCGTAACCTTCGGCATGGCGTTGCGCAAACGCTTGCGCAGTTTCCGCGACCCGTTTGAACGCCGCGATTGGCTGGCCCAGGAGAAACAGGTCAAGGGGCTGGGCTACAAAGAATCCAGTCACTTCCTGCGGAACATCGGCGTCAAAGGTCACGCTATTCTTGATAAACATGTGATGCGCTGTTTGGCGGAAGTCGGAGTGATCGACTCCGCGAAGCCGCCGCAAACGCGCAAAAAGTATCTCGAAGTCGAACAAGAATTAATCCGATTCGCCAAAGACATTCGCGTCGATTTCGATGAGCTCGATTTAGTGCTATGGTCGATGAAGACAGGCGAGATTCTGAAGTAGGTGTGAATCATGCAGTCTAAAACCAAGCGATGTCTTCTCAAAACAGCGGCCTGCGGTGTGGCCGCTTTCGTGTTTTGTTTGTTCCTCACTGGCGCCGCGCAAACTGCTTATGCCTCCGCTGACAAGAAGGCTTACAACAAGGGATATCGCGCCGCACGAAGAGGCGAGTTTCCACAAGCGGAGAAGATCTTTCGCGAGTTGCTCGAGAAAGACGCGCATGACCTTGAAGCACGGCTGGGCTTGAGTTTTACCCAACTCAAGCAGCGAAACCTGCAGGGCGCTTATGACAACGCGGCGCGCGTGATCATGCAGGATCCGCTATCCGCGCGTGGTCATGCGTTGTTGGGTACCGCGATTCTCGGCGCGGGCGAGTTTCGTTTGTCGGTGGAGGAGTTTCGCACTGCGCTTGCGCTCAACGAAAACGAGTCTCTCGCCGTCGCCGGACTGGCGATGGTGGATTTTTATGAGAACCGGTTGCAAAAGGCGATCGACGGATTGCGCAGAGCAGCCAGCATGGATCCCGACGAGCCTGATTACGTTTTCAGTCTGGGACAGGCAGCCGCGAGAAGTGAAAAATATCGAGAGGCTGCGGATGCGTACGAAAGATTTCTGATCATCGCACCGAAGACCGACACCGATCGCCGCGACAGAATTCTCGGTTTGATCGCTTTCCTGCGCTATCTCGGCCGGCAGGGATCGCTTTACAACCCGGCCGGTGAGGATCGCGCGTCGATTCCTTTTGAGGCGACAGACAACCGTCCCGTTCTGGAAGTTCGTGTGAATGGCTCGAAGGAGCCGTTGAGGTTTGTGCTCGACACCGGTTCGGGCATGTCGGTGCTTTCCGAGGAGACGGCGAAGCGTTTGAACATCAGACCGGTTGCGCGCGGTGGTCTTGCGCGCGCGGTCGGCGGAGGAGGAAAGTTTGAGATCGTTTACGGGTATCTCAGTTCGATCGAAATGGGAGAAGTCAGGGTTGAAAATGTTCCGGTTTACATTCGGAAGTTTTTCGATGCGAACATTCCGGTTGATGGATATCTGGGATTATCGGTGATTTCGAAGTTTCTTGCGGCTATCGACTATGGTACGCGTCGCATGTCGCTGGTTCGTCAGAATCAAGCCGATGAGTTAGAACCGTGGACCGTCAAACGTCCCGAAGGAATGTTGTCGCTCAAGCCGCTGGCGCCAAACGATGGTTCGGTTGAAGTGCCGTTGCGTTCGACCTCGAGCGGTTTTTTAAGTGGTGAAGTTACGCTCGATGGATTTGACAAGTCGTTAAACTTTATCGTTGATACGGCTGCGAGCATTACGGTGATCTCCGAGAAACTTTCGCAGGAGGAACAACTGCTCGAGCTGTTACAGCCGTCGAAGATGCGCGTGTATGGCGCGGCGGGTGTCGCGGAGGACGTGAAGCTCTTGCAGTTGCCGCGTTT
>DATNJO010000378.1:0-7948 GCA_035603895.1 Pyrinomonadaceae bacterium | reverse complement strand
TCGATCGGGTTTAGTGTGTCTGTGCAGATCATCGTAATTGCGTTGATTCTGCTCACCCTGCCTTTTGCCATTCTGATAAACCACTATCGCAAAAAGCGCGCTGCGAAAAAAGAAGCGGCTGCGCAAGCAGCGGCGCAAAACGCCAGTGCACCTACGGCTGAAAAAACTCCTGCGGCGCCACAGCGGATTTACGACGAGCTTCTGCGCGACGCTGAGGAGGCAGTGCAGTGGCTGCGCAGCACGCCGCTGGGTGGCTCCAAAGCTAGTGAGGCTGTTTATGCGTTACCGTGGTTCGTTGTCGCGGGCCCTCCATCAAGTGGAAAAACGTCACTGCTTTTGTCTTGCGGGTTGGACTTTCATGCGCTGCCTAGTCAGCGGCGTGCGGAACTGAAGATTGTGAGACCTACGCGTCATCCGGAATGGCGCATGACGGACTCCGCTGTTTGGATCGACACGGCGGGCCGCTATCAGAGTGATGGGCCGGGACGCGATGAATGGTTGGCCCTAACTGAGACGATCAAGAAGCATCGTGCGAACCGGCCACTTGATGGCCTATTGCTGGTTGTCAGTGCCGACCGGTTGCTGCAATCAAACGACGCTGCAATTGAACAACATGCAAAGACAATGCGGGCTCGCGTTGACGAACTGATCGCGCTGGGGCGCACCCGGTTTCCCATCTATCTTGTATTTACAAACATGGACCGGCTGTCGGGCTTTGCAGAATTCTTCAACGTCGTGGGCAGCGATAATCGGGCACAGGTATGGGGTGCGACAATTCCGCTAGAGAAAGCAGCCAACGCGCATGCGCTGTTTGATGTCGAATTCGACCTGCTCAGGGAGTCATTGGTCCATGGAAGATTGCTGCGGCTGCGACAACCGGCAGCGCCAGCCGCACAGCTTCGTACGTTTGTCTTTCCAATGCGCTTCACCGAAGCGCGACACAAACTCGGCTTATTTACTTCGGCGCTCTTTCGGCCAAACCCATTTAGTGAGAGTCCACTGCTGCGTGGCTTTTATTTCACCGCCAACCTTAGCGATGTCACTGGACCAAGCGCTGTTGAAGATGGACCGGAAAGAAGTGCGCAAGCGGTCGGCGAGCCCTATTTCACGAACCGGCTCTTTGGAGACGTCGTGCTTCGAGATAGAGATCTTGCAAGATCTTTCCAGGCGGCTCAGAAGCGTCGATCCCTCGTGCGTCCCATCTTAGTGGCGGCGGTGAGTGTGCTGTTGCTGTTTCTGACCGTGGGCGGGTTGGTTTCTTTCCTTAATAATCGACGACTGATTTCTGAAGCGGCCCAACGTGGCGTGCGTGTGGACGAGATCTTGCGGGCAGGCGAAGGTGCGGATCCGGTAACCAGAGACCCCGCGGTAGTCCAGGATGAGATCGAAGCAATAGAGTCTTTACGTGTAGCTCTGGCTGAATTGGATGAATACGAATCGGATTCGCCACCGATTCAAATGAGATTTGGTCTTTACTCAGGTAATGCGATCAGCGGGCGTTTAAGAGAGATCTATTTTACGGCCATTGATAGGCGTTATGTGAAGTCAACCGTTGCCGCTCTAAAAGCAGATCTGGAAGCGTTTGCTGCCGGCGGTGCTGTAAGCGCCCCGGTTGTAACCGCAACTACAGAAGAGGGAACTGGCTCCGGAACTGACGATGTTCTGGGCCGTCATTACGATCTGCTCAAGGCGTACCTGATGTTGGCCCAGGCCGACAAAGTTGAGCCGACTTTTCTGGCCCACCAGTTACAGGAGTACTGGAAAAAGTCGTCGCCGCCGAATATGGAAGGCGAATCGCAGAGGCAACTGGAGTTCTACGCTAAGCAAGCGGTGCGCGAAGACGCGCCGCACTATAAAGCTGACGATCGGCTGGTAAACGACGTGCGGCAAAAGCTGGTTGCCTATCCGGCTACTCAACGTTTCTATAAACGTGTCATCACTGAGATCAATACCAAGACGACGCCCGTCACTTTGGATGCAATCTTACAAGGGCGCGGCGGCGGAGTTTTAACCAGCGTCAACACCGTGCCAGGCAGCTTTACCATTGAAGGCTACCGCAACTACATGCTGCCAGCGCTTGACTCGGCCGCTGAGGAAATGAGCAAAGACGACTGGGTCATGGGTTCAGTTGGCAGCACCATGAAGCCTGCTGACCCGAATATCAGTAATCTCCACAGTATGTATTTGCGTGAGTACGCCGATCAATGGCGGGGTTTCCTTAAAGGCATCAGCGTGCAGCAGCTCAAGACTCCTGATGATGTTGTGATGACGCTGAAAGCTTGCTCAGCGACGGACTCGCCGATGGAACGCGTCATTGAAACGGTTGTTAGAAACACTAACCTCTCAGCTAAAGAGGAAAGCAGTGGGCTCTGGGCCTGGGTCAAGAGTTGGTTCTCGTCGGCATCCGCCCACGATACTGGTGGAGATACCCAAGTGGAAAAAGAGTTTCGTCCGCTCTTTCAGTTTGCAACGTCGCCAAATAAGAAGGACAGCTCTCCGATGTCGGAGTATCGTGCGCAACTGGGCACTCTGGTTGGTCCAATCGAGGACGCACCCCCCGAGCGAATGGTAGAGATTCAGAAATTAGTATCGTCGGGAAAAGATGAAATCGGACTGCAAAGGGCTGAACAGAATATCGGCCGGCTCATCGATTTCAAAACACCAGCAGGCGCCGACGCAGCCGCGTTTCTGAAACAGCCGATCGTTGCCGTGAAGAGGTTTTTCTATGGCGGTGGCTATGAGCAGATTATAAAAGAATGGGCCGAGCAGATTCTTCCCAGATCGCGCGCGCTCGAAGCTGTTTATCCATTCTGTCAGAATGTCGCAGAGATTTCGTTGACCGATCTCACAGCATTCCTGAATCCCAACAACGGTCAGTTCACAACTTTCTTTAATACGCGACTGGCGAGTTCGTTTGAAGGTTCACCCGGTGCCTGGCGGCTCAAGGACTCGGCGCCGTTTAGATTCTCTCCGGAATTCGAAAAATATATCAATGACGTGGGACGGTTGCAGGAGGCGCTGTTTCCCGCCAACGGTAAACAGTTGGACGTGAGTTATAAACTACAACTCCAATCGGTGGCAGATGCCGATACCGTGATAACCATTGATAACGTGACTGTCGAAGCACACAGCGCGGCGTCAGATTTGGTTAATTTCAACTGGCCGGCAAAATCAGGCGCGTCGGGCGCCAGGCTCACGGTCAGATCCGGGGCTGATCTGCTCGGCGAGAAAGTTCAGACCGGCGATTGGGGGTTGTTCAGGATTTTTGACGCAGGCTCACCAAGGCAGTCAGCGACAGGTTATGAACTCACCTGGACACCGAACTCAGTCACTGTGCGAGCGACATTACAGCCGGCATCAAGTAGTAAACACCCTTTTGACCGCCGGCTATTCACCAATTTGCGCGCACCACAGAACATAGAGAACTAATTTGAGTGACGTCCCGGAGGGCGCGCAGAAAGTGAGAGGACTTATGTCGCAGGCGAAAGCATTGTTCGACGCTGGCAAGCTCGATCAGGCAATCGAAGCACTGATTCGCGACGTCAAGACAAATCCGTCTGACGTCGCTAATCGAACGTTCTTATTTGAGCTATCGTGCTTTGCGGGGGACTGGACGCGAGCCGAGCGACAACTCGACGTGATTGGCCACCAGAGTACGCAAGCGGAACTGGGCGTGATGATTTACCGCGCGAACATCAAGGCGGAGCAGGAGCGCCGCCGTCTGTTCAGCGAAGGAGTACAACCTCATTTTCTGAGAGAGCCACCCTCCTACGTTGATCTGTACGTTTCCGCGATCAACCAGATGCTTAAAGGACAATTCCAGGAAGCGCGTGCCACACTCGATCACGCCGAAGAAGCAAGACCTGCAATAGCCGGAAAACTGGGTGAAAAGGAGTTTACTGACTTCAGGGACTATGATGATTTTGTGGCCCCAGTGCTCGAGTTGATTGTCAAAGACAAATACGTCTGGCTGCCCTTCGAACAGATCAAGCGGATGGAGATAGCGCCGCCAAAAACATTGCGCAACCTGCTCTGGGCGAACGCGCGGGTTGAGGCCATGGATGGAACCATCGGTGAGGTCTATGTGCCATCACTATATGCAGGCACCAGCGACAATGAAAATGATCAGACAAAACTCGGCAGAAATACGGATTGGAAGCAGTTAGCTGACGACCTCTACCGGAGTTTTGGACTACGTCTATTCGCCGTCGACGGAGAAGAAACATCTTTCTTTGAAGCGACAGTGGTTGAGTTTTACCCAAGTGATTTATTGAGCGACCAGGAAGGGAGCACTGTCTGATGTCTTCAATCGCTATCGAGGGAGCCGCAGTTACGGTACAGTCGCCCAGTTCAGCCCCTCCTTCACCTCCGGCCCTGATCGATATTCAGGCATTGCTCTCGCCAATCCCGGGCGACAACCCTGTCGGCGAAAACCTTCAATACTCCACCGTCCACGACGAGATACGTGAAGCTCGTCGGGCGGAAGACACGCTCCCGCAAGGCGATTGGGAGCACAAAACAAAAGCGGCTCAATGGACCATAGTAATTGAGCTCTCCACAGCCGCGCTGGCCAATAGGACAAAGGATCTTCAGATAAGCGCCTGGCTGTCAGAGGCCCTCGTGCACCTTTACGGCTTCGTAGGTCTCCGTGATGGTCTCAAAGTAATACGTGGATTGCATGAGCGTTACTGGGATCACGTCTATCCGGTAATCGAGGATAACGATTTAGACGCGCGGGCAAATATTCTTTCCTTGTTGGACAAGTTATTGGAGTTTCCGCTCAAGAGTTTGCCGTTGACCAAGAGTGGAAGCGGTTTTGAATACTCTTATTTTCAGTGGGAAGAATCAACGAAGTTTGACTTCCCGGAGAACATGGAGAGCCTTGAGGCGGAGGCTTATGACCGTTTAACGCAGCTCAAAATGCAGGCTGAGGCTGAAAAGAAAACAACCGGAGAGGTGTGGCGAAAAGCAAAAGGCCTGAGCCCGCGCGTCTTCTACGAACAAACATACGGGATCGTCATTGAGTGCTGGCAAGAATTTGAGGCGCTGGACAAGGTAATGGATGAGAAGTTTGGCCGGCAGACGCCAGGACTCGGAACGCTCAAGAAATCGCTCGACAGTATCCGCACTCTGGTTGAAAAGTTAGTAAAAGAGAAGCGGTTCCTCGAGCCGGATCCGCCGAGCGATGGCACGGCGCAAGTAATCAGTGAAGGCACAGTAATGAGCGAGATGACTGGTCCTGTGCGTTCACGCGAGGAGGCGCTCAAGCGACTGGCTGAGGTGGCCCATTACTTTCAAACCAACGAACCCCATAGTCCCGTGGCCTATCTCGTGCAGCGGGCGATCAAATGGGGACAAATGCCGCTTGAGCTTTGGCTAGAGGATGTGATAAAGGATGGCTCCGTTCTTGGCCAGTTGAAGGAAACTCTGGGATTGAAAACCCCTTTTCAACAGGAAGGTGGTAGCTAGGATGATCCCGGTCACCGTAACCCGGCCGGAAAACATTGCGCCTCCCGTCAGAAAGTCTTATTCTGGCGGCCAGTATCGCCAACCGTTATTTTTAAGTAACCGTTTAGGTTGCTGAACACGCGGTTTCACCACCGCTTCGCTACTCATAGTCATGCTCTGGAAGGAGTAAACTCCGTTGCCCAAAAAAGAAAGTACTCAACATAAACTCGATCGAGTTCGCTCGCCTAGGGTGCACATTACTTACGACGTCGAAGTCGGAGGCGCCATCGAGAATAAAGAGTTGCCATTTGTGCTCGGCGTGCTGGGTGATTTTTCCGGTGTGCCGGACGAACCGCTACCTCGAGTCAGAGATCGTAAGTTCGTAGAAATCGATCGCGATAATTTTGATCAGGTATTGGCAGCTATGAAGCCACGCCTCGCATATCGCGTTGACAATAAGCTCACCGATGATGGCAGCAAAATGGGCGTGGAACTACGCTTTAGCGGCCTGGATGACTTTCATCCTGATAACGTAGTGCGACAGGTTGAGCCGCTGCGTAAGATGGTTGAGGCCCGCAGAAAGCTCTCCGATCTTCTTTCGAAGATGGATGGAAACGACAAACTCGAACAGATACTCAACGACATCGTGGCCAACTCTGGTGCGCAGCAGGAGTTGAGCGCGGCATTGGGAATTCAGAAGCCTTCAGCAGACGATGGCGCGCCCGCGAAGGAGGAGACAAATGAGCAGTGAGCGTAGCAAAGATAAGTCCGTGGTTACTGTAGAGCAGCAGACAGAAGGTGATCTGCTCACTCGTATCCTTGACCAGGGCAGGCTGGCGCGCAGTGATGTGCAGGTCCAACAGGCTAAGGACATGATCGCGGAGTTTGTGCAAGAGGTAATGCAGGGACAGTTGGTGGTCACCAAGGACATGGAGACGGCCATTAATGCCCGGATCGCGGAAATCGATCGGCTGGTTTCGGCACAACTAAACGAGATCATGCACGCGCAAGAATTCCAGAAACTGGAAGGTTCATGGCGAGGGCTGCATCACCTCGTAATGAACAGCGAAACAGGCACGATGCTCAAACTTCGGGTGTTCAACGTTTCGAAGAAAGACTTGCTCAAGGATCTTGAGCGAGCAGCCGAATTCGATCAGTCGGCCTTGTTCAAGAAGATATACGAAGAAGAGTTTGGCACCTTTGGTGGTCATCCGTACGGCGCCATGATTGGTGATTACGAGTTCAGCAATCACCCGCAGGACGTCGCTCTTCTGGAAAAGATCTCTCAAGTTGCGGCGGCGGCAAATGCGCCTTTCATTGGCGCTGCCAGTCCACAGCTTTTCGGCTGGGACAACTTCCAGGATCTAACGGAAGTCCGCGATCTCGCGAAGATCTTCGACCGCACGGAATACGCGAAGTACCGTTCCTTCCGCGACTCAGAAGACTCCCGTTATGTTGGCCTGACGCTGCCTCGTACACTTTCGCGCCTTCCTTACGGTAAAGAAACGGTTCCTACGGAAACGTTTAACTTTGAAGAAGATGTAAGTGGCAAGGAGCACAACAAATACCTTTGGAGCAACGCCGCCTACGCATTTGGCACTCGCTTGACTGACGCTTTTGCCAAGTATCAGTGGTGCGCCAGCATCCGCGGTGTAGAAGGTGGTGGTTTGGTGGATGGCTAGCCGACACACACGTTTATGACTGATGAAGGTGACGTGGCCTTAAAATGTCCGACGGAAATCTCGATCACCGATCGCCGTGAAAAGGAATTTTCAGATCTCGGCTTTATTCCTCTCGTGCATTGCAAAAACACTGATTACGCTGCGTTTTTCGGTGCCCAGTCTTGCCAGAAAGCGAAAAAGTACGATTTGGACGCTGCAAACGCCAACGCCCGTCTGTCTACTCAGCTGCAGTATATGCTCGCGGTTTCGCGGTTCGCACATTACCTGAAAGCAATGATGCGCGACAAAATCGGGAGTTTTATGTCCCGTAGCGAATGCGAGCAGTTTTTGAACCAGTGGATCAATCAGTATGTACTAGGGGGTGATCTCGGCGGCCAGGAACTCAAGGCCCGCAAGCCGCTGAGTGAAGCTCGTATCGAAGTTTCAGAGATTGCTGGCAAGCCCGGCGCCTACCGTGCGGTGGCGTTCCTCAGGCCCCACTATCAATTGGACGAACTAACTGTTTCTCTCAGGCTCGTGGCCGAGTTGCCACAGCCGGCACGATAAGGTGCTGGCGTGACCGATTAGCACAGCCAATTCAGATGTGATCCGGATGGCACTTGCCGCCTTCTCACACGCTAGGCGAGTCTAAAAAACTCCGCTTATTCAAGTTAACCTTCCCAAACTAGGAGGATAGCTCATGGCCGTAGACATATTCCTGAAACTCACTGGGATAAAAGGTGAGACCATGGATGCTAAACATAAGGATGAAATTCATATCGAGAGCTTTAGCTGGGGAATGAATCAAACTGGCAGTTCTCATCTCGGAGGTGGCGCCG
>DATNJO010000377.1:0-12443 GCA_035603895.1 Pyrinomonadaceae bacterium | reverse complement strand
CGGGCATCTCTGTTCGATTGGTTTTCGTGAAGCGGCGGAGATTGGTATCGATAATCTCGAACACGGATTGTTTGCGGATTCGGAGTTTGTCGCGGATAAGAAACTTGATCAGTGTCCGCAGGGGGTGAATGCGAGTTTGCGGCAGTTGGATCTGAACAGTCCGGCAGTGCAGGAGACGATTCGCACGTTGGTGCAGAAGAACGTGGCGATCACATCGACGTTGCCGGTGTTTGAAGCTGGCGGTGCGCCCCTTGCGCAGAATGGGATTGGTGCGGCGAGTGCGTTGTTGAATCAGCGTATGCTGAATGTGATGTCGACGGATGCGCGTGTGCGGTATTTGCAAAATCGTGCGCGTGTACCTGGCGGGCCGGAGTTTGGGGCATTGCTGCGGAAAGCGATGGATTTTGAGCGCGCGTTTGTGAAAGCGGGCGGGCTGCTGATTGCGGGACTCGATCCGACAGGCAACGGTGGCATCGTGGCCGGATTTGGCGATCATCGTCAGGTGGAGTTACTGGTTGAGGCGGGCTTTACGCCGGTGGAAGCGATTCAGATCGCGAGTCTGAACGGCGCAAAGTTTCTCGGCGAGGACACGCGCATCGGTTCCATCGCGCCCGGCAAGCAGGCAGACTTGATGGTGGTGAAAGGAAATCCGGCGGCGAATATCGCTGACATCGAAAAGGTGGAGATCGTCTTCAAGGACGGCGTGGGTTACGATTCAGAGAAACTGATCCAGTCGGTCCAAGGAATGGTCGGCATCCGTTAAATCCGTGTTTTCTCGGCTCGGTTATTTAGTAGCTCTTTTAGGTACAGCGGCGGTCACCGTACTGTTCGTTCCGTTTCGCGAGCAGATCAACTCGACCACGACCGCGCTTGCCTACCTTCTTGTCGTCCTCTTCATCGCACTGTTTTGGGGCCGTGGACCGGCGCTCGTCGCGTCGGTCGTCGGCGTCCTGTGCTTCAACTTCTTTTTCCTGCCGCCGCTTTACACCTTGAGCATCGCGCATCCTGAGAACTGGATCGCCTTGCTGGCTTTCTTCACTACCGCCCTCGCCGTGGGCCAACTTTCCGCACGTGAGAAGCGGCGCGCTGAAGAAGCCGAACGCGGCGAGCGCGAGATCGAACGGCTTTACAAAGAGTTGCAAACGGCGTTTGAACGTGCGAGCCAGGCGGAAGCGTTGAAACAGAGCGAGCGTTTAAAATCAGCGTTGCTCGATGCAGTGACGCACGATCTGCGCACGCCGTTGACCTCGATCAAGGCCTCGATCACAACACTGCTCGACGAAGCGCGCGCGCCTGAGTTTGCTCTCGACAAAGAGTCACGGATGGAAATGTTGGAAGTGATTGACGAAGAGAGCGATCGGCTGAATCGTTTTATTAGCGGATTGATCGAGTTGGCGCGTATCGACGCGGGTGAGTTGCAACTGCGGCGGCAGTGGGGCGTGATCGACGAGATCATTTCGACAGCCCTCGCGCGAGCGCAGCCGCTGACGCAGGGGCATGCAGTTGAACTGGATATTGAGGAAGAGCTGCCGGCGGTGCGTGTTGACGAACGAGCGGTCAGCGAGGTGGTCTACACGTTGATTGATAACGCAGCGAAGTATTCACCGCGCGGCTCGAGGATAAAAATCAGCGCCGGTCTGGCGGATGGCATGATCGAGATGGCGGTGGAGGACGAGGGCGAAGGCGTACCAGTTGCGCTGCGCGAGCACGTTTTTGATAAGTTCTTTCGTGCGACACGCGATGGCGACGTTAGCACGCACCAGCCATCGGGAACGGGAATGGGCCTGGCGATAGCGAAGGGAATTGTCGAAGCTCACGAAGGGAAGATTTGGATTGAATCCGCGGCTGGTGGCCACGGAGCACGCGTCGTGTTCACGTTACCGATCGGTGACGAGGAAACGTCAGGCTTGCCCGTAGCTTCCTGATCTGTGTTCGTCCGTGTTATCTGTGGCTAAATGAACGACCGACCGCGCATTTTGGTAGTCGACGATGAACCGCAACTGACGCGTGTGCTGCGCACGGGTTTGAAGTCGCGCGGTTATGACGTGCGTGCGGCAGCGGATGGTTTATCCGGTTTTGAGACTTTCACTGACTGGCATCCCGATCTCGTGATCACGGATCTGGCGATGCCGGTGATGGACGGTCTCGAACTCAGCCGTCGCATACGCGCGATCTCGTCCGTTCCAATCATCGTGTTGTCAGCTAAAGGTGAAGAAAAGACGAAGGTGGAAGCGTTGGACATTGGCGCCGATGATTACATCACGAAACCCTTCGGCATCGACGAACTACTCGCTCGCGTGCGCGCTTCTTTGCGCCGCGCCGCAACAGCGGTTAGTTCCGAACCCGAAGCAACCGTCTTATCTGCCGGCGACTTCCACATCGATCTCGAAACGCGAAAAGTTCTCGTCGCCGATCGGGAGGTCCACCTGACGCCGAAAGAATTCGATCTTCTGGTTTACTTCCTCAAACACTCTGGCAAAGTCCTCACGCACCGCAACCTCCTCGCTGCGATCTGGGGCGGCAACTACGTCGAACAAAACGAATACCTGCGCGTGTTCGTCGGCAACCTTCGCAAAAAACTCGAACCCGACCCCACGACGCCCCGCTACATCCTCACCGAACCCTGGATCGGCTATCGATTTAACCCCTGACATGATGGACAAAATTAACAAGATCGGCCCCTGAATAGGCATCTTGTCCATTCTGCAGTCCTGTCAACACCTTGTGTTGTCGGATTTTCTTTACGAACTCTTTACGCACTCCTTACACCCTCTTTATTCCCACCGGCGTAGTGTGTCTTTGGTGATTAAGCAACTGCGTTTTGATGGCTGGACGTTAAGGACCGGAGGCGCTGTGTGCGGTTTGTGTGGCGGCATCGGCGTCGGCTTGCTCGGATCGATTCTTAGTGCGGTGGCGTGGTTCACCGGTCCCGAGTGGCATGGGTATCTGCTGCAACGCGACGGCACAGTCCTACTTTTCCTGACTATTCCTCTGCTTCTCGCCGGTGCCCACTGTCTCGATCTTATCGACAAGAAGAGAGAAGTTTGGACAAGCCGAGAAAAGACCGATGAGGTGGAAAGAGATAAAAAATGCGGTTGATGAGATTTCGAAGAGTTTACTTACAGCACCACTCGGTCGTACTGGCTCTTTTGTTTGGCGCACTAAGTTCAACTGCTCAAGGACAGGAAACCACAGTTAGCGAGCGCGAGCGGTTGTTGCTTGAGCGCATTGATCGGTTGGAGCGCAAACTGGCCGACTTAGAAACACGGATTCCACGGACAGACATGGATATAACTCCTGTGGAAACCACTGTCACTAAGTCTGTGGAAGCGACTCCGAAGATCGAGCCGCATTCCAGCTTTCTCGATGACACGACTTTCAACGTCACACTCGACGGTTATTACAGTTACAACTTCAATCGCCCACTCGGCGGCATCAACCTGCTGCGCGCGTACGACGTTTCGAGCAACAGCTTCAGTCTGAACCAGGCCGCGATCGTTATCGAGAATGCTCCCAACCTCGAAAATGGAAAACGCTACGGTCTGCGTTTGGACCTTCAATATGGTCAAGCGACCGAGACGGTCCAGGGCAACGCCGCGAACGAACCGCGGCCGCAGGTCTATCGCAACCTCTGGCAAGCATACGGCACTTACGTTTTTGACGCCGGTAGTGGTCTAACTGTTGACTTCGGCAAATTCGCTGGCGCTCTGGGCTACGAAACCAATTACACGAAGGACAACTTCAATTACTCACGCTCTTACTTTTTCAACTTTCTGCCTTTCTATCACTTTGGTTTCCGCTCCAGCTACGCGCTCAACAAGAAACTGACGCTGACGCACTGGCTGGTGAACGGCGTCCAGCAATCGGAAGATTTCAATGGCTTCAAGTCGCAGGCGTTGCTGCTTACGTGGAAGCCAACTGCAAAGGTCACTTCGCAATTCAACTACTACAACGGGCAGGAACAGCGCGATCGTAATCCGGCTTTGAATCCGACCTTCGCGCCAGTGGCCTCACAGCCGGGGCTTTCCATTGACGTTATTCGACCGGTGCCTTCCGGCCGCCTCCACGTCCTGGATACCTATCACACGTTTGTTCTCAACGATAAGTGGACGCTCGCGGTAGAGGGTGACTATGTCGTCGGTCGTGTCTTTCGCGACAGTGCGCCGTCGACAGTGTGGGGCGGAGCGGGCTACGCGCGTTATCAGTGGACGCCGAAGTTTGCACTCGCAGGGCGTGTTGAATACCTGGGCGAAAAGGTTTCGCCCGCGGGCGGTCTATTCAGTGGTGTCAATCAAGCGCTGAAAGAACACACGCTGACGGCGGAGTACAAGTTTGCGGAGGGATTTCTGGGCCGGGTCGAATACCGGCGCGACTTTTCAAATCAACCATTCTTCCTCACCGAACGCCCTGGAATTCTGAAGAAAGAACAGAACACGGCGACGCTTGGGTTGGTGTGGTGGTTCGGCCGCAAGGAAGGAACGTGGTGAAGAAATGACACGGATTTTAGAGCGTATGAAACGAAGCATGAGTGTTTTCGCGAGAGACATGGAGCCTTGGCTTTCGCTTTTGGTCGCACGGTTCATCGTGTGGCGAGTAGTGCGGCGAGAGGCGCATCGTTAGGAGACGCAAATGCTTGACGTGATCTACATCGCCATCACGGTTGGATTCTTTCTGCTCGCAATCGCGTACGTGAGTGCGTGCGAGAAGTTGAGGTGAAGCGAAATGAGTATCGAGTCGATCGTGAGCGTAGCGCTGTCTGCGTTGTTGCTCTTCTACCTCGGGTACGCGCTGTTGAAGCCGGAGAAATTTTAACGGTATGACACTGAATGGGTGGTTACAGATCTTACTTTTCTTCGCGGTGATCCTGTTGATTACGAAGCCGCTGGGTGTGTTCATGATCCACGTCTTCAACCGCGAGAAGACGTTTCTCGATCCAGTCCTGCGGCCGATCGAGCGCTTGATTTACAAGCTGACGCGAGTTGACGAGAGCCGCGAGATGCGTTGGACCGAATATGCGGTGACGATGTTGCTTTTCAGCGCCGTCTCGATGATTCTTTTATATCTCTTACAGCGTCTTCAAGGCGTGTTGCCTTTCAATCCGCAACAGTTGCCGGGCGTTGATTCCACGGGTTTCACCGCGTCGTCCTTCAATACCGCTGCGTCATTCACCGCCAATACCAACTGGCAGTCGTACGTGCCTGAGACGACCATGAGCTATTTCACGCAGATGGTCGGGCTCGCATATCACAACTTCTTCTCGGCCGCGGTCGGGATCTCACTGGCGATCGCATTCATTCGCGGTATCGCGCGCCGCGAGATGAACACACTCGGAAACTTCTGGGTTGATATGACGCGCGCCGCTTTGTGGGTTTGTTTGCCGTTCTGTCTCGTCGGTGCGCTGCTGCTGGTTGCTGGCGGAGTGCCACAAAATTTGCGCGCGTACGACAAGGCCCAACTGATCGATAAAGGCAACACGAGCGTGACCGAACAGACGATCGCGCAAGGTCCTGTCGCGTCGCAGGAATTCATCAAGGAATGGGGCACAAACGGTGGCGGCTTCTTTAATACAAACAGCGCACATCCCTTCGAGAATCCGACGCCCTTCACAAACTTGATCGAGATGATCGCGATCTTCGCGGTCGCAGCGGGACTGACGTACACGCTCGGCCGCATGACCGGTTCGCAACGGCACGGTTGGGCCGTGTTTGCAGCGATGTCAGTGTTGTTCTTTGCCGGCGTTGTCGTCGCCTACTGGGCTGAAGCGAAAGGCAATCCGTTGCTGACCGGCGTGGACCAGACGAGCAGTGCGATGCAACCCGGCGGCAACATGGAAGGGAAGGAAGTGCGGTTTGGTATCGCGAACAGTGCGCTCTTTGCCACGGTCACAACCGACGCCTCGTGCGGCGCGGTGAACGGAATGCACGACAGCTTCATGCCGCTAGGCGGGTTAGTGCCGCTCGCCAACATGATGCTCAGCGAAGTTGTTTTTGGCGGCGTCGGTGCGGGGCTTTACGGGATCCTGATCTACATCATCCTGGCAGTGTTCATAGCGGGGTTGATGGTCGGGCGCACGCCTGAGTATCTGGGTAAGAAGATTGAAGCTTACGACGTGAAGATGGCGATGCTCGTTGTGCTCGTCTTCCCGCTCACGATCCTGGTGTTTGCGGCAATCTCGTCGGTGTCGCCCGCCTTCGGCACGTCGCAACTCAATAATCCTGGGCCACATGGTCTATCCGAGATGCTCTACGCGTTTACGTCCGGCACCGCGAACAACGGTTCGGCGTTCGCAGGAATTTCTGCAAACACCTACTGGTACAACACGACGATCGGCGTCGCGATGCTCGTCGGCAGGTTCTTCATGATCATTCCGATGTTGGCGATCGCGGGAAATCTGGCGACGAAGAAGATCGTGCCACCGTCGTTGGGTACATTTCCAGTGACCACGCCACTGTTCACGACGTTGCTCGTCTGCGTGATTCTGATCGTTGGCGCGTTGACCTTCTTTCCGGCGTTGAGTCTTGGACCAATCGTCGAGCATTTGATGGTGTATGAGTAAACAAACAAGTAAACGAGTTTGGAATTGGCAAATCGTTAAGCGCGCGATTGTCGACGCGTTCATCAAACTCAACCCACGAAAGATGATGCGCAATCCGGTCATGTTTGTGGTTGAGGTCGGAAGTGTGTTGACCACGCTACAGATGCTGCGGGGGAACATCACGGCGTTTGAAGTGCAGATCACGCTTTGGCTCTGGTTCACCGTGCTGTTTGCGAACTTCGCCGAAGCGATGGCCGAAGGCCGCGGAAAAGCGCAGGCCGACAACTTGCGAAAGTCGAAGACGGAAACGATCGCGCATCGCGTCGTTTCCGATTCAATGACGGAAGACGTGCCGGCGCCGCAATTGCGAAAAGGCGATCTCGTAATCATTTCGGCGGGCGAGTTTATTCCGGGTGACGGCGAGATCGTTGAAGGCGTTGCATCGGTGGATGAGTCGGCGATCACGGGCGAGAGTGCGCCGGTAATTCGTGAGGCGGGTGGCGATCGTTCTGCTGTGACGGGCGGCACGCGCGTGTTGTCAGATCAGATCAAAGTCAGGATTACTTCCAATCCGGGCGAGACGTTTATCGATCGCATGATCGCGCTGGTTGAAGGTGCTTCACGGCAAAAGACGCCGAACGAAATTGCATTAAACATCCTGTTGGCGGGACTGACGATCATCTTCCTGCTTGCTGTCGTCACCCTTCAACCTTTCGCTGTCTATTCGAATGCGCCGCAGACGATCTTCGTGCTCGTTTCGTTGCTCGTGTGTTTGATTCCGACAACCATCGGCGGACTCTTGTCGGCGATCGGTATCGCCGGAATGGATCGATTGATCCAACACAACGTACTTGCGATGTCGGGACGTGCTGTCGAAGCGGCCGGTGACGTGAACACGTTGCTGCTCGACAAGACCGGCACGATCACGCTCGGCAATCGTCAGGCAACAGCGTTCATTCCGCTGCCGGGTGTTGATGAGACTGAGCTGGCCGAAGCTGCGCAGCTTTCATCGTTAGCAGACGAAACCCCCGAGGGACGATCGATAGTCGTGCTCGCGAAGGAGAAGTACGGTTTGCGTGGCCGCGAGCTCGCACCGCACGAAGCGCAGTTCGTTCCGTTCACCGCGCAGACGCGCATGTCGGGAGTCGATTTTGACGGACGCGAGGTACGCAAGGGCGCGGTTGATGCGATCGAGAAGTATTTGAACGGGCATGGCAAGGCAGCCCCGAGCGAATTAAAGATCATTGTTGAAAGCATTTCGAAAGCGGGCGGCACACCGCTCGTTGTCGCTGAAGATCGGATCGCGCTCGGAGTCATTCAGCTCAAAGACATCATCAAGGGCGGCATGGCGGAGCGCTTCAACCAGATGCGGCAGATGGGTATCAAGACCGTGATGATCACCGGCGACAACCCGTTAACCGCCGCCACGATCGCGCGCGAAGCCGGCGTTGACGATTTCCTCGCGCAGGCGACTCCTGAAGACAAGATGGCGCTGATCAAACGCGAGCAGGAAGGCGGCAAGCTCGTGGCGATGACCGGCGACGGAACCAATGACGCCCCGGCGTTGGCCCAGGCGGATGTCGGTGTCGCGATGAACACCGGTACGCAGGCCGCGAAAGAGGCCGGCAACATGGTGGATCTCGATTCCAATCCAACGAAGCTCATCGAGATCGTTGAGATTGGTAAGCAGTTACTAATGACGCGCGGTGCGCTGACGACGTTCTCGATCGCCAACGACGTCGCGAAGTACTTCGCGATCATTCCGGCAATGTTCGCAGGAGCTTTTCCGGTTTTGAACACGCTGAATGTGATGGGTCTGCGTACGCCGCAGTCGGCAATTCTTTCGGCTGTGATCTTCAACGCGCTGATCATCGTCGCGTTGATTCCGCTGGCGCTCAGGGGCGTGAAGTACCGCCCGATGAGTGCGGCGTCGTTGTTGCGGCGCAATCTGTTGATTTATGGGCTGGGCGGCATCGTGGCGCCGTTCGTCGGCATAAAGGTGATCGACGTGATCATTCACGCGATTGGCCTGGCATGAAGAACCATGAAGAACTTAATAACAGCAGTTTTGATGACGGTGGTGACAACGGTTTTGTTCGGACTGGTCTACCCGCTGGTGGTTACCGGACTGGCGCAAGTGATCTTTCCCGAAAACGCAAACGGACAGCTAATCAGAGGCGCTGACGGAACTGTCATCGGTTCTCGTTTGATCGGACAGCCGTTTGTGTCACCCGGTTACTTTCGTTCGCGGCCTTCAGCGGCTGGTGCAAATGGTTACGACGCGAGCGCCTCGAGTGGATCGAATCTTGGACCAGCAAATCCGAAGCTGATCGATCGTGTGAAGGCGGATGCTGAGAAGTTGCAGCAAGAGAACCCCGGCAAACCGGTGCCGATCGATCTGGTCACGACGTCCGGTTCCGGACTGGATCCGCACATCTCGCGTGCCGCGGCGGAGTTTCAAGTGCCGCGCGTGGCGCGTGAACGCGGGATCGGTGAAGACGAGTTGCGTGGCATCGTTAATGAACACGTAGAAGGGAGACAGTTTGGTTTTTTGGGTGAGCCGCGAGTCAACGTGCTGGAACTCAATCTGGCACTTGACGAAAGGCATCCGATGAAGAAGTGAACCCGAACGGCAATCGACATTCGGCGGAAACGTTACTCGCCCAAATCAAAGACGGCGAGAAGCCGAGATTGCGTGTTTACATCGGCGCTGCGCCGGGTGTCGGCAAGACCTACCAAATGCTCGAAGACGCGCATCTGCTGAAGAAGCAGGGCGTCGACATTGTTGTCGCAACTGTCGACACGCACGGTCGTGAAGACACGCGGGCCATGATCGGCGATCTCGAACGCGTGCCGCCGCGGCGGATTGAATATCGCGGCGTCGTGCTTGAAGAGATGGACGTCGACTTGGTCATTGCGCGTCATCCCGAGATTGCGATTGTCGACGAGTTGGCCCACACAAACGCGCCCGGTTCCAAGAACCAGAAACGTTACCAGGACGTGCTCGAACTACTCGATGCAGGCATTTCAGTAATCACCGCAGTAAATATTCAACATCTCGAATCGCTCAACGACGTGATCAGTCGCACTACCGGAGTGCGTGTGCGCGAAACAGTGCCGGACTATTTTCTGCGGCACGCGGATGAGGTCGTGAATATCGACGTGTCGATCGACACGCTGCGGACACGTCTGCGGCAGGGGAAGATCTACGACATCGTCAAGATCGAACAAGCACTCAACAACTTCTTCCGCAAAGGAAATCTCGCTGTGTTGCGTGAGCTTGCGTTGCGCCAGGTCGCGACCGATCAGGAGACGAAGTCGAGCGAGTATCGCGAGCAGGAAGGGCTCGAGCGGGCGGTAATTCCGGAGAAGGTGATGGTGGCGATCGCGTCGCACGGGAGCGCGAAGAGGTTGTTGCGCGTGGGGTCGCGCATCGCGGGGCGTCTCGCGAGCGATTGGTACGCGGTCTACGTGCAGACGCCGGCGGAAGAGATGGGACGAATGAAGCCGGAAGACTATGCGGCGCTCCAGGAGAACATACGGTTCGCCGAGGACCTCGGCGCGCGGATCGTGAAGTTGAAAGGACGGCGAGTGTCGGATGTGTTGATCGACTTTGCGCGGCGTGAAGGGATCACACACGTGGTGTTTGGGCAGACCTCGCGTTCGCGTTGGGACATTCTGCTGCACGGATCCGTGATTCACCGCTTTCTGGATGAAGTGCGCGATGCGACGGTACAGGTTGTGCCGTTGGACCATGAGGATGCGTTCTGAGTTCAGCCTTTAGGCTGCCGTGTGTTTAGACAAGCTAAAGCTTGAACTCAAAACGAGGGTTCAAACGAAGAAGGGTCAATGAACTTACGCACCAAATTGCTGCTGGGTTACCTGGTGTTTGTGGCTGCACTGGTGGTGTTGGGGGCGTGGAGTGCGTGGCGGTTGAGGGAAATGGGAGGAGTTTCGCGGCGCATCATTTCGAATAACTACGATTCAGTGTTGGCGGCGCAGGAGATGAAGGAGAGTCTCGAACGGCAGGACTCGGCGGCATTGTTTGCTCTGCTCGGCGCAAACGAAAAGGCGACTGCGCAACTGCACGAGCATCGCGCGCGCTTCGACACAAGTTTTGAGAACGCCGCTAACAACATTACCGAGGTTGGAGAACGCGAGGCAATCGGAAGTATTCGTAGCGATCGAGATCTCTACTACCGAACAGTAGATCGTTTCTTTGTCGCAGTGAGGCAAGGGGATCTATCAGAACGTGAAGAATACTTCTCCCGTCTCGAACCACAATTCAACAAACTTCGCGCTGACTGCGAACATCTGCTTCAACTCAACCAACGCGCGATGGTCGCGAAGTCGGAAGCCGCGGCCGGTGTGGCCCAGCTCTGGTTCTATCGCACGCTCTTGATCGCCGGAACGCTTGTAACAGCCGGCGTGTTTCTCGCGTTTACCTTGTCGAATCGCATCGTCGAGCCTTTGCGTCAACTTACAGTCACAACAGCGCGAATCGCCGGCGGGGATCTCGATGCAAAAGTGACGGTCAACTCGCGCGACGAGGTCGGAATATTGGCCGCGGAGTACAACCGCATGGCCGAGCGCATCCGTCAGCTTCGCAATTCCGATCTGGGAAAACTCGTCGTCGCGCAACAGACCACCGAAGCCGCAATCGACTCGCTTTACGATCCGGTGATCGTAACCGACGAAGATGGACGCGTCACCAAACTCAACCCGGCTGCGGAAGAGATCTTCGGCGTTGAGACTCAGAACACCGGCAAGCACGTCGGCGAGATCGCACGCGACGAACGCATTGCGAGCGCGGTCGCGGAAGCACTCGAATCACAGCGACCTGTTGCCGGCGAAGGCATGTCGCAAGTGTTGCCGCTGGCGGTCGATGGCTCTGAACGCGCCTACCGTTTGCGCACCACGCCGATGCGCGACAATGCGAAGCACCTGCTCGGGGCGGTCACGTTACTCGAAGACATAACTCACCTGCGTGAGCTCGATCGACTTAAGTCGGAATTCATCGCGACGGCCTCACATGAATTACGCACGCCGCTGACGAGCGTGCAAATGGGCGTGTATCTGCTGTTGGAAGGCGCGGCCGGAGAACTCAACGACAAGCAGACGGAAGTGCTCAGCGCGTGTCGTGAGGAGTGCGAGCGGCTCGATAAGTTGATGCGCGACCTGCTCGATCTGTCGCGAATCGAAGCCGGTGAGAGCAAACTCGAACTGCAAACCATCAGTATTCGAGATCTGATTCTCAAAGAAGCGGAAGAACTAAGACCGCAAGTCGAAGCAAAAGGGCTGGTGTTTAGCGTCGATCTCCCGGCGAATCTGCCGTTCGTGCTCGCTGATGGCTCACAGATCTCGCGCGTCATCGCCAACCTTGTCGTGAACGCCATCCGCTACACGAGAGAGGGTGAGATCAAAGTGGGTGCTGAGACTCGCGGTAACCACGTTGCCGTCTCGGTTTCGGATACGGGCACCGGGATTCCCACAGAATACCTGCCTCATATTTTCGACAAGTTTGTTCAGGTACCGGGAGCGGCGACTGGTGGCGCCGGGCTAGGTTTGGCGATTTCGCGATTGATCGTCGAAGCCCACGGAGGGCAGATCAGCGCGCAATCAGAGTTGGACCACGGCTCGACGTTTACTTTCACTTTACCGTTGCACAGAAATGACTGAACGAATCCTGATCGTCGATGACGAAGAACATATTCGCCGCATGATGCGGCTGACGCTTGAAGCCGCCGGTTACAGTGTGGGGGAAGCGGGCGATGGACTAGAAGGAGTGAAGCTTTATGGCGACGGCTCAAACTGGGATCTCGTCGTGTTGGACCAACGAATGCCGGGCATCGATGGACTCGAGACTTTGCGACGACTCAAGACCGGTAATCCAGGTGCGCGCGTGGTG
>DATNJO010000376.1:0-2721 GCA_035603895.1 Pyrinomonadaceae bacterium | reverse complement strand
CTGGGCTGTTTGAATCCGAACTATTTGCACCGTCGGGCATCGAAGGTGAAATTCCTTGCGCGGCTAAGTTGGGCCGAAATTCGCGGAAAACATTGTAACATTCGTTAGCAATCGCAAGACCATTGATCGCTAAAGGGCAACAGGTTCCGGTCTGAACGCATCGAAATCGCGTCGTCCAGGCAGACTCCGGGCAGCGTCTGAACTATAATCCGATTCGCATGTCAGCAGCCTTAACACGTATTCTATTCAAATCTTTGGCGGCAGCTTGCATTATTGTGGCCGTCGCGTTGTCCGTTAGTGCGCAGAAGCCGAAAGCGTCGCCATCGCCAACACCACCGCCAGGCGGCGATCCACAAGGCACCGAGAAGATTTTCGTTCGCCGCGTGCGCCTGCCAATCACGGTGACCGATAAGAAGGGACAGTTTGTTGGCGGTCTAACCAAAAACGACTTCGTCATTCTCGAAGATAAAGTGCCGCAGGCGATCGAAACGTTTTCAGACGATCTTTCGCTAACGGCTCCACTCTACGTCGCCGTGCTGATGGACACGTCGCCATCGACTGCCGGGAAACTGAAATTCCAGCAGGAAGCGGCGATGAACTTCATTTACACAGTGGTCAAGGCGCGCAAGGATCGAGTTCTCTTTGGCACCTTCGATGATCAAATCACGTTGCTACAGGATTTCACTGACCGGGTCGATCTGCTCGACAAGGCCGTCTACGGCGTGAAGAAGATGGGAAAACAGACGGCACTCTTCGATGCGATCTGGCAGTTTTGCGACGAGAAGATGCGTTCGGTTCCGGGCCGGCGAGTACTGTTGATCGTCAGCGATGGTGAAGACACCTATAGCCGCGCCAACATTCGCGACGCGATCGATATCGCGCAAAGAACCGAAACGACGCTCTTCGCCATTTCAACGAAAGCTGGTTTCCTGTCCACCGTGCCGGGTGTTGAAGCCGGACAAGTCGCTGATAAGAAAGATCGAGATTTGCAGACGCTCGCCGAAGAGACCGGAGGGTTCGCGTTTTTCACCGGCGACATGACGGAGCTCGAGCGTTCGTTCACGAAGATCTCGAAAGAGCTGCGCGCGCAGTATCTGGTCACTTACAACCCGACGAACAAGAGTTACGACGGCACATTTAGAAAAATCGACGTGAAACTGTCTGACGGTCACGGCGATCTAAAAGTCAGAACAAAACGCGGTTATAAAGCCATAGCTGATAGCGTGATGCCGTAGAAGTTTGCCGGGAAAGCTTTAATGATGCGTTACCGAGAATTGACTCGTATATATGTTCTTCTCCTCGTTGTTGCAGCATTACTGTGTGTAGGCGTGGCGCTGTCTGCAAAGACCGAGGCGAGTGTCTCGGGCCTCGGACCAATGGCCGAACCGTCTCCTTCACCGACTCCGAAACGGGAAGAGTTGCCGCAGGACTCGGACGAAGTCGTTAAGTTCGATACCAATCTCACCAACATCTTTTTCACTGCCGCCGACAAGAACAAGCGGTTCATCAGCGATCTCAAAGCCGAAGACATTCGCGTGCTGGAAGACGGCCAGCAGCAGGAGATCTTCACGTTTCAAACCAACATCGATCTACCACTCTCGCTTGCGATTCTGATCGACACCAGCGCGTCTGAAGAACGCACGCTTCCGGATGAGAAAGCCGCGGCACGCGCCTTTCTAGAAAACATATTGCGTACCAAAGATGAAGCCGCGATTGTTTCGTTCACCGGCGAAACCACGCTCGAACAAGGCTTTACCGGAAACGTAGAGCGGTTGCGCCGCGCGATCGATCGGGTTGAATTTGTGCCACCGTCGGGCTACATCGGTGGTGGTGTGGTAGTGAACGGAACGCCGCCGATCTCGGGGACAAATCAGAGTCTCGCCGGCTCGACCGCGATTTGGGATGCAGTGTGGGCCACCGCTGAAGAATTGATTAGCACTTCGGCCGAACACACGCGCCGCGCGATCATCCTGCTGACAGACGGCGCCGATTCCAGCAGCCGGATGAAGATTCACGACGCGATCGAACGCGCCCAAAAAGCCGATGCGCTGATTTACGCGATCGGAATCGGAGATCGCTATACGTTCAACGTCGATGAGGGCGCACTGCGCAAGATTGCTGAAGCGACCGGCGGCCGTGCTTATTTTCCCAGGCACGAACGCGACTTGAACGATGCGTTCACTCAGATTCAGCGCGATCTGCGCGAACAGTATCTCGTGGCCTACTCACCGAGCAATAAAACGCGTGATGGTTCATATCGCCGCATCGAAATACAGTTGATCAATCCATCGCTGCGCCAGCAAAACCTGAAGCTCAACTATCGCTCCGGTTATTTCGCGAAGACCGCGAACCCGGAACCGGGTGGAAAGAAGCGCGGCCAGTAGTAACTCAGTGGTCCTGTTAAATTCTCGTTAACAACATTATTGCAAGGAACCTTTCCGGAACTCGTGTGGTCTAACCAGACGTAGTTATCCGAGGTGGGGTTCCAATGAAATACCGTGTAGTAGTTTTAAGTTTTATCGCCGCATTACTCACTCTTCCTGTATTAGGCCAGACGACTACTCCTCAAACTGGTTCAGTTACTCCAACCGCTGAGACCGCTCAGCGAGAAAAGTCTGAACTTTACACGAGATTCGTCGACACCTACAGAAACCCGAAGGACCAGGCGGGCGCATACAAGCTTGCTTGCGACTATCTGAAAAGATTTACCTCCGATGAGAG
>DATNJO010000375.1:0-5299 GCA_035603895.1 Pyrinomonadaceae bacterium | reverse complement strand
GTATCAACCTGGGCAACTGGCTACTGCCTGAGGGCTACATGTTCAAGTTCAAGACCGCCGGCTTCGCGTACGTTGATAGCTTTAGGACAGGGCAATACGCGCTGACGAAAGTGGGCACGCCAGACAAACTGCTGGGCCTCTTCGCATATTGGCAGCATGAACACCGCTATGGACAAAATCGCTAAGCGCCGAAGCCAGTTCTCAGCGGCAAACTAGTGAACCGAACGCACATAAGTTTCAAGGCTCAGAGAGCGTTCAGGAATGTCATTATCACTTTGGACGCTTGTGTAAGAGTGGGAACTTCTTAGTTGAGGTTGGTGTCTGATTCTTCATGAATCTACCTGTTTGCCGAGTTGTCAAAAGCATTCTGCACCGGCGCGTAGTGCGAAACACACTGGTGATGTTCGGCTGTTCGTTGTTTGCGAGCACTTTCTATGTTGAGTTCCGTCACTGGTATGACTGTGGTCATTTAGTGGCACGTTGATGCTGTAAATGAAAATGCCTATATCGGCATTCCGGGGCAGACTAAGATGTACTGGCCGGAAATATCGAATTTCTCGCTGCTACCAGTGCGTTTGCCTGGATGTAGGCCGGTGAGTGATACGCTTAATCCTCCCCTCGAATACGCCTATGCCGTTCAGAGATTTGATGAACGATCGCAGAGTTGGCAGACCATAGAGAACGCAACTAAGCTCGAATTTTGTGTCAATCCCTTCACCAATGAATCGGGCCTGGTGAACAGCTATTTGCTACCTGGATCATCGGTCAAGGTAATGAGTGGTAGCGCTGTCGGTGCAATGGATTCGTTTCACAAGAATGACGTGGCGCGCTGGGTTGTGTTCCGCCAAGTATTCCCAAGTGCGAATTGGAATACCGCTGTTGCCTCGGAGCCATTTCGAATTGAAGATGACGTTCAAAGATATGAAGATGGCCCATTTCGTATTCAGCATTGATTGTAAGAGTTGCGCCTTTCCTGCAGCGGGATAAGAATGGTTGACGTTACCTCAAACGTTTCGCGCTCGAATGATAAAAGTCATTTAGTGGTTGGAGTGTTTCTGATTTCTGGCTTTCTTTTGGGGTTGATGTTTGGTTGGCTGGTTGGTAGGCCGGAGCTGCAGCCGTTCTTCTATATTAAGGGCGATAAGCTCTTGATCCCTCGTTATTCATATTGGTTCGCGTTTAGCGTAATTCATCTATTGGGGCTGATAGGGGGATACTCGGTCTTTTATTGGCGCGAATGGCTCGGTCCGATTTCCTCGGGAGGCCGTCTCATGGTCGCGGCTCTTGTCGTTGGCTTAGATACCACTTCGCAGTGGGCCAGCGCCTTCATTTCGAGATCGGTTTCGGTGTAGATATTCGTTGTCTCGAGGGGAGGCATGCCCGAGCCAGGCGCGGATTGTGTTGATGTCGACTCCCGCGCGTAACAGGTGCGTCGCAGTCGTATGGCGAACCGTGTGCGGACTCACTCGCTTAAGCGCCAATGAGGACATCGTTGCTGATACTTTGCGAGCGTTGCGCTCGACCAACGTGTGGAAGTGGTCCACGTGGCAAGGTTCACCGCGCAGTTGATTGCATCGCGCAGACCTCGAAGCTATCAAGGCAAAGGCAGCGTACCGGCTTATGATTCTGGTAACTCGTAAACTGTGATGTGTAGCAGTCGCCTTGACTATTCGGCATCGAAAAGAGATCGGCGTAGCATGAGAGAACTCCTTTTGAGGTTGGGTGAAATCAGTTACCTCAATGCATGCTTCGCAGCGATCACTGCAAACTCAACAGTACCAGAATTTCACCCGAACCTTTTGCCATGGGTTCGAGTGCTTTACCAATGATCGTGCCTGGACGATGGATAGCTACGCCGCCAACGTTTAGCGGCTGAGACTTCATTGCCACTCCCGGAATATCGCTGGTTACCAACAGATCGCCGATACTAATGGCTGCTTGAGTCGCGTCCACCTTCATCCGGACTCGCCCCGTGGTGGCGACTAGAACTCTGTTCGCTGCCTCTTCACCCAACGCGATGCCTGGCTGTTCTGAGATCACTCCGGCGACGCGCGTGTCGTAGGCTTGCGAGGAGGCGATCACTTGATTGGATTTTGTGTGATCAAGAACAACGAGCGTGCCCGTGGGAAGTTCTTGTGAAGATTCAACCCATTCCGCGACGTCCTGATATTTGGCCTTGATGTTGCCGCCCTCGATCGTTCCGGCCGCGGTTATGTTTCCAGTTCCAGTAACATTAACGTTCCCGACGACTTCAAGCTTCGCGCCGGGGGTGGTGGTGCCGACGCCGATATTGCCGCCAGCGGTGATCCTCATTGCTTCAAAAAAGTTACCCGCGTTTTTAACAAAAAATTCGAGGTGGCCACTGGGCGTGGCCGTGTGATTCTCATTGACCCCATAAATCGCGGAAGTGAGCCACCCAGAGGCTGCTGAATTGCCGAAACCAATTCCGGCATAATTGTTATTCGTTGCACTCGTATTTCTAAGGGTGATTAGAGGATTTGTGAAATCATACGTGTTCGTTGTAGTAACGGCTCCAGGTCTGGCTATCTCAAGGCGAGAATAGGGGGTGGAAGTACCGATGCCGACATTACCGGTGTTGGAGTTGTAGATGTCGTTGCTGCTCGTGCTCCATTGCTGGGCAATGGCTTTCTGCCCACCACTGCACAAGATGATTACAGCGAGTGTAATCAACATACCCGCCCACGACATTTTGCGCTGACTGCTTTGCGGTTTCGTTCTCATCTCTTGCCTCTTTTCTTGAGTAGGATTAGCCCAACGATTCGAGGTTTTCGTTTCCACCCATCTTTCGTGAAATTGGACCATCAAGGCGCCACAATTCCTGATTGCAATCCAAAAGAAACAAGTCTGCTGCTCACAATCAGACGATTGACGAGTGTAGAATGCAATTCACCGAAGAAGATGCGGGGAGTTCTAGCCTCAACGACTCCGTGTATAAGATCTGCCGCGTAGAAAACGGCCAGTTGAGGATCAGAAATTGGTGCGCGGCATTTAAGCAAGCTGAAGGTAGCGAGCATGCAAGGAGCCAGCCCGTGAGAATCAGCCATTTAAGGGAGCCGACGGCACCTTATTCCCGTTCATATAAAAAGTCAAATTGTTTTTGAGATGCCTCAGAAAAAGGGAGCAGTGCATAAAAAACATGAGTCAGCAAAACGGAAACGGGCAAGATACTGAGCGCGGTTCGCCATTCATCCGCGAGCAACCAGAGCCTAAAGCGTCGCAGGAACGCCAATAATCCAGCATCCTCAGGCCACCGCTTTGCTGGCTTGATTGAGGGCACCTCGCAAGTCGCGAGTGCTTTCCCTTCATTTCCAGATCAACCTCGGCGTAGATGTTCGTTGTGTTTAGCGAGACATGGCCCAGCCAGGCACGGATCGTGTTGATGTCCACGCCCGCACGCAGAAGATGCGTGGCAGTAGTGTGACGGATCGGTATCCGGACTCACGCGCTTTGTCATCAATGACGGCATTCGCACAGACACTTTCTCGCATAGCGTTCGGTCATCGTGTGAATCCCGAAGCTTGTGAAAGGTCGTCCACATCGATTGAGGAAAATGCGCTCCGAGGGCGAGCGCCGTTCCACAAAGGTCCAAGTTCACTTACCGTCTGCGGCCACCTCGGACAGCGACGCCGCTTATTACCCTTGCCATGGATCTTCACTGATGATTGGTATCGTTCGGGTGTTTGTGACAAATCCAGATCAGAGATCCTAAGTGGGTGGCTTCGTCTGCACGCGCACCAGTGTTATAGAGAAATAAGATCACTGAATAGCCCCGCCGGCCTTGAGCGGTGGCGCGATCTGGCGCTGTCAACAAGCATCCATCTCACCTTTTTCAAGGTAGGTGACTATAGGTTTCGCGGTTCTCTTGAAAGCGATGGTTCGAACTTGTCCACACCATTCGATGTGCTCGGGACTATGCAGCGCCACAAACCGGGCCAGCGCGATTAATCGAATCGACGAAAATTGTCCGATTGGGCTTGTCGAGAGCATAGTACTGTCCATGGGGCACCGACATAAAGGATTCGTCCCGTTACTAAGGAAATGGTTGCACAGCGGCTTAAATTCGGCAGAGATGTTCTAAAGAAAAGAGTCGCAGAGTCCAGGGGTTAACGCACTTTCGCGCATCAAACCCTAGTCCCGGTGTGTAAATCATCATGAGCGGTTGTCCGATCATAAGCGATCGACAATCGACAATTTTCTGGGCAATGGTAAGAATAGAAAAGTTCAGGCCGGTTTCCGCATCGAACGTTGTGCCTTAGTTGTGACAGGCTATGTTGACTGCGTGAGGCAAAGCCTTTCCTTCCCCACACCTACAAAAATAAAGTGGCTCCCCACACTGGACAATCTTCGCAACTTCTTTAGCAGCAAACGCCGAGGTTCTCGTTTCTCTTCAATCCTGGCGGCGGGTGTTCTAACCGGCGGTCCTTTGAGAGTCTGCCATCTTCGCGGACGCAGAAGCCTACCTGAAATTATGTACAGAAAATACCAAATCCCCTGTATACCAACCCGTCCCAAGAACCAGGATAATTGAGGAAACTTAAAGCTGGAGGATTCGGCGTTGAGCAGTCCGCGAACGGATGGGTCAAGCTAACGTGCCGGTGCTTAACAACATCGAGAAGATGAAGTGACGGCACTGCCAGCACTTGGAATAAGGGTGTAACGAGAGTGAAGACACAAGCCACGACAAGTTCACCAGAGGCGTACCGCTACGAATTCAACGGCGGCTACCCTACAGACGAAACCATTCAGAGAGCCTACGACGAGGCCGATCTCAACAGGGCGATCATGGCGTATCGCTTCTTCTATCCGACCGTTTCCATCATGGGAACGTGGAAAGGAAACCTACTGGGCGGCTGCATTCCGAACAAAGCGTTTGCGCTTTTGGAAGGAACACCGCTGCAGCTCGTTTTTACGCCGAACTCGGACACACCGTATGCCGGATTGCCGCTGGACTTGAGTATCGGACCAATCGTCATGGAATTGCCTCCCGGCCCGCTCATGTCATCAACAAATGACCTGAACCAGTTATGGGTTTTGGACGCCGGTCTGCCGGGCCCAGACAAAGGTAATGGAGGCAAACACCTTTTCCTGCCGCCGGGTTACAACGGCGACGTTCCCGCTGGTTACCATTCCGCGACGGCGACGACGAATCGTGTTCTCGTTCTGCTGCGCGCACTTTCGCTGCCCAACAAAACACCGAACGAGATCATGCAGTCGGTCAAGATTTATCCGCTCCACAAAACCATAGAGTGGCAGGAGCCGACATGGATAAGTCTGAACA
>DATNJO010000374.1:0-4022 GCA_035603895.1 Pyrinomonadaceae bacterium | reverse complement strand
GTAACATCCGCGCGCCGTGGGGCATCACACTCAATCCGTTCATCATCGTGCAGTCAGGCCGGCCTTTTAACATCACGCTCGGCCGCGACCTCAATGGCGACACGCTCAACACCGAAAGACCTTCGCTCGCGCCCGCTGGCGCTGATTGTTCGGACACGGTCAATTTCCGCTGCACGCCGTTTGGTAACTTCAAACTGACGTTCGCGCCTGGCGACGTGATGATTCCGCGTAACTTCGGCGAAGGCCCCGGTTCGACGACCGTGAACGTGCGTGTCAGCAAGACGTGGAGTTTTGGTTCAGAAGGCGGCGGAGCGAATGCCAATCAGCAGAATCGTCAGGATGGTCAGGGAAATACTGGTCAGCGCCCGATCATGGGTGGCGGCATGGGCCGCGGTCCTGGCGGTGGTGGTGCACCTGGCGGCGGCGGTCGCGGTGGTTTTGGCGGACCCGGTGGAGGTGGCGGCGGTTTCGGAGGCGGTGGTGGCGCAAATGGCCGCTACAACCTGACGTTCTCGCTAAACTTCCAGAACCTGCTGAATCACACGAACCTGAACAATCCCGTGGGTAATCTCGGTTCGGCGTTGTTCGGACAGTCCACGGCAACCGCGGGTGGTTTTGGTGGGTTTGGCGGTGGCGTTGCTGCTTACAACCGCAGGATCGACGCGCAGATCCGGTTCACTTTTTAAGGATTCGCGCCATCGATTGAGGGCCGCATTTCGCCGACAAACTGATCCGAGTTCTTGATACTCGAGAGAACGATCTCGATCGCTTTGTCCGGGAAACCGGATTCGAGTGTGAAGGTGTAACCGGTAAAGACGTCGCCCGAATCATCAGCTCCCCAAAAGAGAAACGTCGAATCGTTGAGTTGCGCGATCTTGCGTAGTAGTTGAGTGGGATTGCGCGCCTTGTCGATATTGATGTACCCGCCTTTGTAGTGCGGAAAGATGCGGAAACCGATCGTATCTTTCGTCGTCACGCTGATCACGATCTCAAACGACTCCGCATTTTTCAATCCATCTCGAAGCACGCCTGTGAATACATAGTTCGACTTCGTACTCGGCTTAAAGGTGACGTTCAGGTCGGGCCCGACGCGTTGCAGCAGCGCGTTGAGGCGTTCGCGCGTTTTGTCGCGGGCGGCATTTTCCTCTTGAGAAAAGACGGCGGGAGCGGCGGCTAAAATTACGGCGCAAATCAATATTCGAATCGTATGGGGGTTCCTCATCGGGTTCTCCTTATTAAAAACAGCTCCGTTTTGAGTTCAAGCTTTAGCTTACCGTCGGTGCAGCAGCCCTAAAGGCTGAACTCAGAAACTTACTCACCTTTAGGGGAAGTGGGAGGCAATGTCAATAGTTTTGATTCGTTGTATGCTTAGGTTCCGTGTTTGTTCAGCGATGCATCAATTGTGAAAGCGAGTTTCCGCTCGATGAGCGGATGTACGTGTGTTCGCAGTGTAGCGATCTGCTCGATGTTGAACGCCGCGAGCCGCTGGGGCAAAGCGCCGAGGAATTGCGCGCGCTGTGGTTGGAGCGGTTGAAGTCGCGTGAGGCGCGCGATCGCAGCGGTGTCTGGCGATTTCGTGAGTTTCTGCCTTTTGGATCTGCTGATGTTGTCGTTTCGCTCGGCGAAGGCAACACGCCGCTTTACGACGCGCCACGTTCCGCCGATTACTGCGGCCTCTCTTCACTAAAACTCAAACATCAGGGCAACAATCCTACGGGCTCATTCAAAGACACAGGCATGACGGTCGCGGTCACGCAGGCGCTGAAGCTGGGCATGCGTCTGGTTGCATGTGCCAGCACGGGCAACACAGCGGCGAGTCTCGCGGCTTATGCGGCGCGTGCGCGAATACTTTGCGCGATCCTCGTGCCTGAAGGGCAAGTGAGCGACGCGAAGCTCGCGCAGGCGCTCGATTACGGCGCGAAGGTGTTGGAGATCGAGGGAAACTTCGACGTTTGCATGCGCGTGATTCAGGAGCTGGCCGAACAGAGTTCGTTGTATCTGGTTAATTCGATCAATCCGTTTCGCATTGAAGGGCAGAAGACAGTGGCGTTTGAGCTTGCCGAGCAGCTCGACTGGAATGTTCCGGATCATTTGGTTGTGCCGGGTGGGAATTTGGGGAATAGTTCGGCGTTTGGCAAGGGGTTTCGTGAGTTATTGAGCCACGGATTCACACGGAAACAGCCACGGATCAGTGTGATTCAGGCTGAGGGCGCGGCTCCGTTTGCGCGGTTTGCTCAGCATTGTGATTCGGAGTTCGTTCACGAGAAACACCCGCACACGTTGGCCAGTGCGATCAAGATTGGGGCGCCTGTTTCGTGGAAGAAAGCTTGGCGTGCAGTTCGTGAAACTGGTGGGCAAGTGATTACAGTGACCGAACAGGAAATTGCGGATGCGAAGGCGATGATCGGGCGCGACGGTGTTGGCTGTGAACCTGCATCGGCGACGACCGTTGCGGGAATTAGGAAACTCGTTGGCGATGGCGCGATTGGTAAAGACGAGAAAGTGGTTGCAGTTCTCACCGGGCACGTGCTCAAAGACACTGATTACGTGATCAAGTATCACAACCAAACGCTCGCTACTGAAAACGGCGAAAAAATTCGCGGCACTTTCGCGAACTCGATCATGAGAGTAGCGGCGCGTTCGTGTGCGATCGAAAATGCGTTGAAGAGTTTGTTTTGAATTCTTCTCTGTGTCTCTGTGCCTCTGTGGTTCAATTATGATGGCGGAAATTCGTGTCCCAGCATCTACTTCGAACCTCGGACCGGGCTTCGACTGTTTTGGTCTCGCGCTCAAGATGTATCTCACGGTGCGCGCCGAAGCCCGACCGGAGCTTTCTGAGCCGTGTCGTGTCACGACTACCGGCGCGAAAGAGAATGAAGCGCTGCCGCGCAACGCGTCGAATCTGATCTATCGGGCAATGGTTTTTGCGGCGCGTCGTGAAGGCGTGTCGCTGCCGCCGATTGAGCTTGAAGTTCATAACGAGATTCCATTGGCGAGTGGGCTTGGGAGTAGTGCGGCGGCGATCGTTGCGGGCATCAAGTTGTCGTCGCTTCTGACAGAACATGAAATTCCGGATCAAACAGTTCTGAACTACGCGACCGAGTTCGAAGGACATCCCGACAATGTTTCTGCTTCGCTGTGTGGCGGGTTTGTGATCAGTTGTCTCAGAAACGATCGCACTGTGATCGCCACGAGGTTTTATTGGCCGTCGGAAGTGCGTGTTGTAGTCGTGTCGCCACACTCGCAACTGCCCACACACGTCGCGCGTGCGGCTTTGCCGCGCACGGTGAGTCGCGCAACTGCCGTTCATAATTTGCAGAGGACCGCGCTGTTTACCGCCGCTCTGGCGAAGGAGAAATACGATCTGTTTTGGGAAGCGATGTGCGATCAGTTGCACCAGCCACAACGAGAATCGTTGGTGCCCGGGTTGGCCGAAGCTTTGTCACTGCCGAAGATGGACGGATTGTTGGGTATCGCACTGAGCGGCGCCGGTCCGAGTATCCTTGCTCTCGTCACCGATCATGCTGACGAGATCGGCACACGCCTCGCAAACTGTTTCACTACACACAAAATCAAATCAACTACTCGAATACTCGACGTCGACAACGACGGCGTGCGCCTACTTCAATAACTTCACCAGTCGAAACACTGGATAACTCGCCGCCAGCAACAGCAACGCATAAAGACTGTTGGTCCGATCCGCATAAACCGCGCCCGCCAGAAACAGCACTGACCCAACCAACGCCAATCCCGGCGTCAACGGATAACCCCACGCGCGATACGGCCGTGGCGTGTCTGGTTCGCGAAAGCGCAGCACAAACAGCGAGATGAACGAGAGTATGTAATTCGCGACGAAGAAAAACGCGCAAATGATGATGACGCGCTCGAACGTCTGCCCGAAAAAGATGAACAGTACCGCAACCGCCGCGCTTAAAAACAGCGACGTCGTTGGTGTGCCGCCTGCGTTCACGACGGCTGCTCGTTCCGTGAATAAGCCGTCGCGACTCATCGCGAAGATCACG
>DATNJO010000373.1:0-9893 GCA_035603895.1 Pyrinomonadaceae bacterium | reverse complement strand
CTCCAGCAGTCGTGCCAGTTCCTTCAAATCCATAATTGTCGCACCAGGGCTGCATTCTAACACTGAACGGTGTTTTGACAGGATTTGCAGAATGGACAGGATGGGGTATTTCACAGGCAGTCTTGTTAATTCTGTAAATCCTGTCCACTAACGTTTGCGATAACAGCAAGGGCGCAAGTAAGATCAGGCAAATGCCCGGTGCAAACAAAGACTGACCCGCCGTGTCGACTGTCATCAAAAACACCCGTTTGACGCTCGAAATGATCAAGATCGAGCACACGCTGTTTGCGCTGCCGTTTGCCTTTCTCGGCGCACTGCTCGCGGCTAATGGTTTGCCCACACTCCGGCAAGTTCTCTGGATCGTCGTAGCAATGGTCGGCGCGCGGTCGGCGGCGATGGCGTTTAATCGGATTGCTGACAGAAACATTGATGCGCGGAATCCGCGGACAGCCTCACGAGCACTGCCAGCCGGCCTGTTGTCGGTCGGGTTCGTTTGGGCTTTTACAATCGTTTCCGCGGCTGTTTTTCTGCTAGCGGCGGCGATGTTGAACCGGCTGACGCTCTTGTTGGCGCCCGTGGCACTGGCGAGCGTCCTGCTTTACTCTTTCACGAAACGTTGGACTCAGTTTTCGCACGTCGTGCTGGGCTGGTGTCTTTCAATCGCACCGACTGGCGCGTGGATCGCGGTGCGCGGCGAGATCGGAAGTCCGGTGCCGTTGTTGTTATCGCTCGTGGTCCTGTTGTGGACCGCCGGTTTCGATATTCTTTACGCTTGCCAGGATTATGATTTCGATCGACGCGAGGGTTTGCGATCGATTCCCGCGCGCATCGGCATCCCGCGGGCATTATGGACCGCACGCGCGCTACACTTCGCAGCTTTCATCGCGCTGGTGTGGCTATACGTTTTAACCGGCCTGGGAGTGTTGGCCTTCGCTGGCGTGATTACAACCGGCGCGCTGCTGGTTTATCAACATCGTCTCGTCCGCGCTGACGATCTCGGACGGCTGAACGCCGCTTTTTTTACGACGAACGCTTTTGTCAGCGTCATTCTGTTCGTGACATTCGGTAGCGCGGTGTTCCTGCATCGATAGAAAGTGATGGAAATGACTTTTTCACACGACTCGAAACTCAACGAAATCAGTGCTCGCGCGCTCGCCGGCGAGCGCCTATCGTTTGCCGACGGCGTTGCGCTTTACGAAACCAGCGACCTGCCGGCACTCGGCAAACTCGCAGACACGATCAGGCGCAACCGGCACGGCCGCACGACCTTTTTCAACGTCAACCGGCACCTGAACCCGACCAACGTCTGCTACGCCGACTGCAAGTTTTGTGGCTTCTTCCGCACGCCGCGTCAGCCGGACGCTTACACGCACAACATCGACGACAGTTTGAAAGTCGCAGCCCAGGCAGTATCGGAAGGCGCCACCGAGTTGCACATCACCGGCGGACTAAACACAAAACTTCCGTTCAGTTACTTCACCGATCTGTTGTCGTCGCTGAAGCGCCAGTATCCGCAACTGCACCTGAAAGCGTTTACGATGGTCGAGTTCGATCACTTCGCCCACTTCTACAAAATGGCGGACGAAGACGTTATTCAAAAACTTATCGAAGCCGGGCTGGATTCCTGTCCTGGCGGCGGCGCGGAGATCTTTCGCGAACCGACGCGTTCGATGATCTGCGCGCACAAGTGCGACGCAGAACGCTGGCTCGAGTTACAGGGGAAAATCCACGGCGCGGGTTTGAAGACGAATGCGACCATGCTTTACGGCCACATCGAGTCGATCGAGGATCGCGTGGACCATCTGATCCGCTTGCGCGAACAACAGGAAAAATCCGGCGGTTTTCAGTGCTTCATCCCGCTTGCTTTTTATCCACCCGACACGCAGTTGTCGCATCTGCCCGGCCCGTCAGGCGTCGATTCGTTGAAAACGATGGCCGTCTCGCGCCTGTTACTCGACAACTTCGATCACATCAAAGCTTACTGGGTGATGCTTGGCAAACGCCTCGCACAAGTCGCCCTGCACTACGGTGCAAACGACATCGACGGCACGATCACCGAAGGCGGCGAACTGACCACGAGTTACTCAGTCGAAACCAATAACGAAGTCCGTATGACCAAAACAGAGCTAATCGGATTAATTGAGGACGCCGGGTTTGAGGCGGTTGAACGCGACACGGTTTACAACCGCATCGACCGTAGCAACGTTTCCCTGGTCTAACAGAAAGTTTTGAAATCAAAGATGATTACTGACACCGAACGCACCACAATCACACTGGCCCATTCGCCCGACTCCGACGACGCATTCATGTTCTACGGACTGGCGACTAACAAGCTCGACACCGGCGGGCTACACTTCGAACACCTGCTGAAAGACATCCAAACACTAAACGAAGAAGCGATGCGCGGCACATACGACGTCACCGCCATCAGCTTCCATGCGTATGCCTATATCGCGGACAAATACGCATTGCTGCCGCATGGCGCTTCGATTGGCGACAATTACGGCCCGATCGTCGTGTCGCGCCACCCTGCGACACCGGACGACATTTCTCGTCTGAAGATCGCCATCCCCGGCAAACTGACCAGCGCTTTTCTGGCGCTGCGGATATTTAATTCCGAATTCGAATACGAGGTCGTACCGTTCGACAAGATTATCGACGCGGTGCAGAGCGGACGGTGCGACGCCGGTCTTTTGATTCACGAGGGGCAGCTTTTTTACGAGTCGAAAGGACTTCACAAGGTACTGGATTTGGGCGAGTGGTGGCACAGCCGGCACGGACTCCCGCTGCCGATGGGCGGAAACGTCATCCGCCGGTCACTCGGTGAAGATTTAGTCAAACAAGTTTCGCGCTTATTGCGGCAGAGCATCAATTACTCCCTGACACACCGCGACGACGCACTTCAGTACGCCTTGCAGTTTGCCCGCGACATGGACCCGGAACTGGCTGACCGGTTCGTCGGCATGTGGGTCAACGACCTGACGCTCGATTACACGGAGCGGGGACGAGAAGCTGTACGCCTATTGTTGCAGGAAGGCTACGAGAGGGGTGTCATTCCCAATCGAGTCGACGTAGAATTTGTTTCTGAAGTCTGAGATTTGGAACTAAGCTGGGGTGTGCGCGGTGGTTTTTATGCAACCCCGCCCAGAAGGGGTTGCTGGCCACCGCGCACATCATCGGCATCAGACCACGTAAAACCAAGCTCCTCCCAAAGCCTGGTTTATCGCTTAACTCCGTGTAAGCAACGCCGCCGCTCGGCGTCACGTCTGCGCTCCCGCGCCGTAAAGCTCCACGGTGCTAAGACGAGTGCCTGTTACCGACATGAGGACCTTGAGAACTTTTTAATTTCAAACTAGCTGAGCCGCGAATCTTCGAGGTCTTTCGGGCTCCAATTTTTTCGTCAAACCGTCCATTGGTTGGACTATAACTTATTCTAGTATGGGGACATTACACTAGATGCAAGGAACTTTGCAACAGGAAAATGGCATTTTGGCTCCCGGCCCGGTAACCCGTTGCGGGAACACGGGTACCGGCGCAGGCCAAGGGGTCAGTCCAAGGCGCAGTCCGATGGAAACCCGGCTGGCAACAGGACTCTTTGCTGTTTGCATCTGAGCACCGGCCCTTGCCCCGGATCACGAGGACGCCAAATCACTCTCAGTTAGGAAATACGGCTTGGATATGAACGTGCGACGAAACAATTTTCATCTCGTGAATACAGTGCTGGTCATCATCGCGTTTGTCGTTGTTTGTGCCTTCGGCGTGATGGGCCAATCGAGCGTCGACAGTGCGGCTATACCAAACTCCGACAAAATCATTCAGACTTTCACTACCAAGGAAACCGAGTTTCGTCGCGCTCTCAATAACTACTCGTTCAAACGCGACGCACTCATACAGAGTCTCGGCATGGGCGGCCAGGTGATGGGCGAGTATCACCGCGTCTCGAATTTCACATTTGACGATCAGGGAAACCGCTTCGAAAAGATCACCTTCTTTCCGATGCCCTCGATGCCGGAAGTAACCTCAGAGGACATCGACGATCTGGGTGGCATTTCACCCTTCGCACTCGAACCAGCGAAGCTCGACAAATACAACATTCGTTATGTCGGCAAAGAGAGGATCGACGAGCTGAATCTTTACATCTTCGACGTGGAGCCGAAAGTCATACCCGATCCAAAGAAGACCAAGGAACGACTGTTTCTCGGACGTGTTTGGGTTGACGATCAGGATTTCCAGATCGTGAAGACAAAAGGGAAGGGTGTTCCCGAAACCAAGATGAACAAGTATCCGATTGTTGAAACCTATCGCGAGCAGATCGACGGCCGCTATTGGTTTCCGACCTATTCCTATGCTGATGAGGAACTGGTTTTCGACAACGGAAACACTTTGCACGTGCGTCTGAAAGTTCGCTACACCGACTTCACGCCCGCACGCGCAACCCTCAAGGTCACGGAAATCGGAGAGAACGAAACGCCGAGCGGAGCGGCTAAGCCTGTTGAATTCGGAGTGCTGAACGCGAAAGCCACATCGCTGCCGAAGCCGGCTTACACGGAGGAAATGAAGAGAGTCAAAGCGCGTGGACGCGTTACGGTCCGGGTCGTCGTTGACGAGAAGGGCAAGGTTACTTCAGCGCAAGCAGTCGATGGACCGCTACCCTTGCGTGCAGCCGCCGAAGAAGCAGCGAAGCAAGCGGCTTTCAATCCGCTTACTGACGGCGGCATAGTAGTAAAAGGCACCGGTGTCTTAACCTACGACTTCCCGTAAGCCCAGCTCTTTTGCAATCGAGCCACGGACGTTGCCGATCAACTTGTTGATGTCTTCGTCCGTGGCTACGTCTTTTGTGTGAACCGGCTGCATCATCACCATCTCGATCGTTCCCGACTTCGCCTCGCCAGTTCCCTTTCCCATCAATTCATCCGAATGCTTGATCGCTACCGGCACGACCGGCACGCCTGCTTGCCGCGCCATGTAGAAAGCACCTTTCTTGAACGGCAGCAGCTCGCCCGGTTTCGCGCGAGTGCCTTCTACAAAGACGCCAAACGAAATACCCGAGCGAATGCGTTCGGCAGCGGCGTCCGTAGTACGAATCGCACTCTCGCGATTACTGCGATCGATCGCCATCACATTGACGAAACCCATTCCGACGCCGAGCACAGGCACTTTCAATAGTTCCTTCTTCGCCAACAATCCAATCCGGCGCCCCGTGAAAAGAAACATAGTCGCAGTGTCGAGATATGAACGATGATTTGCAACAAACACGTAAGGCTGCCGCGGATCGAGTAATTCCAACCCGCGCACGTTCACGCGCACACCGCTGAACTGCAACCAAAGCCGCGCGCCTAAACTCGCCCACGGATAAACGAGGTCGTGCTTATTTATCAGCCAGGCAATCAACAATACAGGTGGCCCGATCACGCCGAGCAATGCGCCCGCCAGAAACAGCGACCACCAATAATGCAACCGTCGCACGAAACTGCGCGGCCTCGTTGTGCTAGACTCCTCGGCCATAGTTTTGTCGATTGCAGTGATCTCGGGCATCGTTCTCGTAAAAGGAAAATTGGGAATGACTAGTCATCAATATGCCAGGGCAGTCGTGGCTAGCGTGGCTTTGTTACTGTGTGTTGCTGCGTCGTCTCTCGCACAAAGCCAGGATTACCGAAGACCACCGCTGCAAGCGCCGCCTCCGATCCCGTCGCCAAAATCCGTATTGGGCTTCAACCCGGGAGACGATCGCACGATCGCCGGCTGGTCGCAGATCACCAACTATTTCGAGCGTCTGGACCGCGCTTCCGATCGCGTCGTGGTCCAAACTTTGGGCCAATCGACATTAAAACGGCCGTTGATCGTGGCCATCATCAGCGCGCGAGAGAATATACTGACGCTCGCAAAATACAAAGACATCCAGCGTCAACTCGCAGATCCGCGCCTGGTCACTCAACGTGGCCAACGCGAACGTCTCATAGCCGACGGCAAAGTAGTCGTCACCATCTCGTGCTCGATTCACTCAACGGAGATCGTTGCGTCGCAGATGTCGATGCAACTTGCCTACGAACTGGCAACCGCCACGGATCCCGCGACCCGCGAGATTCTTCAAAACACAATCTTGCTTTTAATTCCTTCACCGAATCCGGACGGCATCGACATCGTCGCCAACTGGTATCGCAAAACTCTCGGCACCGCTTACGAAGGCAAAGAACCACCCGAACTCTATCACCACTACGCCGGACACGACGATAATCGCGACTGGTTCATGCTGAACCTCAAAGAGACGCAATTGATCACGCGTCTGCTGTGGCAAGAGTGGTTTCCACAAATCGTCTACGACGTACATCAGCAAGGCTCAAACGGTTCGCGGTTCTTCATTCCGCCTTTTTACGATCCACCGAACCCAAACATTTCGCCCGTACTGCTGCGACAGGTGGGACTCGTTGGCCATAAAGTCGCCGCCGATCTGACTGCCGCGGGTTTCAAAGGCATTCTGACCAACGCGCTTTACGACACCTGGTGGCACGGTGGTTTTCGCACCGCGCCGTACTACCACAACTCGATCGGCATACTTTCCGAAGCAGCCAGCGCGCGCTTAATGACGCCGGCGACAGTCACCGCCGAGCAACTTGCTCGTTCCTCAACGCGTGGCATGCGCAACGCAACGGAAGCAGTCACGAACTTCCCCGATCCGTGGCCGGGCGGCACGTGGCGTCCGCGAGAGATCATGGACATGGAGATGATCGCTTCGCGCGCGATACTCTCAATGGCGGCGAAGTTTCGCGAGACTTACTTGCAAAACTTTTACGAACTCGGACGAAAGAACCTCGATCAGACGATTAAGGCAGATCAACCGATCGCCTATTTGATACCCGCAGGACAAGCACGCGACGAAGCTGTCGCAAAGCTGATCGCGAGTCTGCTGGGCCAGGGCATCGAAGTCTACCGTCTCGATCGAGAACTGCACGTCACGTTCGGACCGCAATTACTCCAGCGCACAAATGCCGCCAGCGAAAAACTCGGCACGTATCGCACTGTCATCGCGAACACGACTGCGATGCAGGAAGTGCCACTCGGCAGTTACATCGTCTTTCTGAACCAACCACAGCGAACCAACATCACCGCTCTTTTCGAGCCGCAAATCTATCCCAACCGCCTGACGGCGCAAGGTGAAGCAGAACGTCCTTATGACGTTGCCGGTTGGACACTGCCATTACAAATGGCAGTGGATGCGCCCGCAGTTACCGCTATTCGGGAAACGCAAAGCGAAAGAAAATTAACGCTGATCAGAGACGCTAATCAGGTCCGATCCGATCTCGCCTTGCCGCTCGCGAAAGGCGACGAATCTCCGATCAGAAACCCGGTGAAACAGCCGGTTCGCATCGGCATCTACAAAGGCTCGACGGGCAACATGGACGAAGGCTGGACCCGCTACATCTTCGACACGTTCAACGTTCCTTATTCCTCGGCACGCGACGCCGACATCCGGCAAGGCGGTCTGCACGCGAAATTCGACGTGCTGCTCTTTCCGTCGCAACGCAGCGCCGAAATCATTGCCGGAAATGCAGCGGGTTCGCTTCCGGTCGAACACACGGGCGGCATCACGGAACGCGGCGTTGATAATTTGAAAGAGTTTGTCTCAAACGGCGGCACGCTCGTCTGTTTCGACGCGGCCTGCGAGTTAGCGATCAAGCAGTTCAACCTGCCCGTACGCAACGTGCTCGAGAGTGTGAGGTCGTCAGAGTTTTACTGTCCGGGTTCGATTGTGTCGCTGGACGTCGATAACAAGAACTCGTTCGCAAATAATTTACCAACCAAACTGCCCGCATACTTCATCAATAGTTCGGCGTTCACGACGACCGGCGACGGCGTTCGCGTCGTTGCACGGTACGCGAAAGAAAACGTGCTGCTTTCAGGCTGGCTTCTCGGCGAGGACAAGCTGCGCGGCCAGATCGCGCTGGCTGAAGTTTCACACGGTAAAGGACGAATCGTGCTGTTTGCGTTTCGGCCGCAGCATCGTGGCCAAGCATGGGCAACGTTGCCGCTAATTTGGAATGTGTTGTCGACGGCTGCAGCGAGCAACTCGGAATAGGGCTTTGAAGAATAGGTCCTATAGGACTTATAGGACCTATTACAGCTTGCTCTGCAAGCAGTCAGGAGCTATTCTTTGAACCGGCTTTCCCCCGCGCGCGTCTCTCTCCTTAAACTGCGCCCCAAAAGCACCATCAGGAGCTTACTATGAAAAAGCTGTGTGTTTTCCTATTGCTCCTCTCCCTGCTTTCGACTTCGATCGGGTTTGCCTTTGGACAAGGCCGGCCGAGGCGCGTAGGGAATCAAACAACCGTGCCGCAGACCCGTGCGCCGGAACCGCAAACCACTACGCCGGAGTCGCAAACCAACGCGCCTCCTGCGAAAGCACCTGTTCTCGGCGGCGCGAATTACCCAAACAATCGCAAACCTGAAAACCAGCAGGAACAAACGCCAACCGGACCGGAAGAAGTTGACGCGGGCGACGTCATCCGCGTGAGCACCACGCTGATCACAATTCCCGTTAGCGTGATGGATCGCGATGGACGCTACGTGCCTAACCTGCTCAAGGACGACTTTCGCATCTGGGAAGACGGCGTCGAACAGGACGTCGCGTTCTTTCAATCAGTCGATAAGCCGTTCTCGGTAGTGCTAATGCTCGACACGAGCCCGTCAACGCAGTTTCGTCTCGAAGAAATTCAGGACGCCGCGTTCACCTTTGTCACTCAACTGCGGCCCGACGATCGCGTGATGGTTGTTTCGTTCAACGACGACATCAAGGTGCTGAGCGAGTTCACGACCGATCGTTCGAAACTTCAACGCGCCATTCAAAGAGCGAGGACCGACGACGGCACACGTCTCTACGACGCGATCGACATGGTGATGAACCAACACTTGTCGCGCATCCAGGGACGCAAAGCGATCGTGCTTTTCACCGACGGCGTTGACACGACGAGCCGCCGCGCCGACTACGAGAGCAATTTACTGGACGCGCAGGAGCTCGACGCATTGATCTATCCGGTTCAGTACGACACGGCGCAAGATATGAACTCCGGCAATTTTCCGTCGTCTGGTCAGATCGATGTCTTTGGAACTATTCTCGGCGGCATCTTCGGCGGTGGACGTGGCGGCATGGGACGCCGTGGTGGTTATCCTCCGCGTGGAGGACGCGGGACGTCGCGCGGCGATTACCAACTCGCCGATCAATATCTTCAGGAGCTCGCGAACACGACCGGCGGACGCGAGTATCGCGCGGACTCGTTGCAGAACATGTCGTATGCGTTTGCAAACGTAGCGGAAGAATTGCGACGGCAATACAGCATCGGTTATTACCCGAAGCGTCCACCGCAGATTGGACAGCGACGGGCAATTAAAGTGCGCTCCAAACAACCAAATCTCGCGGTGCGCGCGCGCGACAGCTACGTCTACAATCCGTCAGGCACGTCAGTAGTAAATAACGATCCGGCGCAGCCAAATGCACCGGTGCTCAAGCGAAACTCGTTTTAATTAATCTGTGTAATCTGTGGCAAAAGCACTGTCAACACCGCGCCGCCATTTTCATCTCGATTAGTGGCCGAAACTGTGCCGCCGTGAAGCTCAACGAGGTGCCGCACGATCGCTAATCCCAATCCCAATCCGCCGTGTTTGCGTGTGCTCGATCCGTCTGCCTGACTAAACCGTTCGAAGATTCGCGGCAGAAAATCCGGCGGCACACCCGGACCTGAATCTTCAATTCTGACCTCTGCCAGCGAACCATTCTGTCGTAAATGAACGTCAATCGTGCCGCGCGCCGGCGTGAACTTCACTGCATTCGCCAACAGGTTCCAAAACACCTGCTGTATCCTCTCGACGTCCGCTTTAACGATCACACCCGGCGCTTCGAA
>DATNJO010000372.1:0-2734 GCA_035603895.1 Pyrinomonadaceae bacterium | reverse complement strand
CAGTTCGCGTGCCGTTAAAGTCCCATTCGAAGGAATCGTAAATGTCTGTTGCCGTCCACTACCATCAGTAGTAACAACCGGTTGTCTTCTTACGTGGTCCACAGCCTGATCCGCATTGATCCTGGCAGTTAGACCAGCGATTGACGACTGTAATCGATCCGCATTCGGAATGCAGTTGCTCGAAATCGAGACCACTTGCCGGTCAGCACGAAAACGAATTAGCAGCTTGCCAAATTCGCCGCGCAGTGGATAACGGAACGGCCGCTGTTCGTAACGAGCAAGTTTGACTCCCGACGGCTCGTCAGTTCGTTCCACCAGCGAGAGTTGGTCCGGATCGGCGCCGATCAATTGACGCCATTCGACGATGAATCTGCGTAACGATTCTCTGACTTGTTCTTCAGTTTGTTCCGGTTGGTCGCCAACCTTCGGCAGTACGATCGTCCCCACGTTCGCAGGCAGGCTGGCAATCGTGCCGGTCAAAGGATTCAGATTGGCATCGGTTCTTCCTGCCAGTCCGTAGTGTTGCGACATCTGATACCACGCGACCGAAGCCTCTTCGAGTCTCGCGGCCGTGTCGGCCAGGCCGATCGGATACGGTGGCATGTTGGACCGTGGTCCGTCTGTATCAGGTGGTTGCAGCGCAGCGCAAGCACCGCTCGCAAATGCTGCAATCGTGACGAGCAACGCGATCAGGTGCCTGCTGTTTTTGGTCTGCGAAAACATATCTGGCCTCGTATTTTACGGCTCGTCGTATAATCAAAATACTTGGAGGAGCTGTTGCCTAAAGATAACGAAAACATTCGTCTGCCCTTGCTTGGACCAGTAGAACCGTCTGAGCCGCAAGGTTTTACGCCGGACCAGATGATAACTTGCGATGAATGTTTGCGTGCAAATCCACCGACGCGGATAAACTGTTTGTACTGTAACGTACCCTTGCCGATGACTGAATCGTCGGTGCGACTGCGCAAGCCGATCCTGCGCCGGCCGGAGAAACATCAACTCGGTTACAACACGATCTACTTACCCGGTAGGCAGGAGTTTTCTGCAGAGGCAATTCGAGAAGCGGCCACGCTTCTTAAATTGAAAGAACCGGATCTCGAAAGGATATTGGCTGAAGGCGTTCCGTTGCCGCTCGCGCGTACGGCGAGTCGTGAAGAGGCAGAGTTGATTGTCGACCGCTTGCAGGGACTTGGATTTGGGATTGTCACACTGGTTGACGAAGGCATAGTGAGACGCGTGAAGTCGATGGCGTTTGAAGAGTCGCAGCTCGTGATCAATTCGGGTCACACAAAAGACGAAGTCCCGATAGCGTGGTCCAACATCCTATTACTGGTGCCGGCACGGCTGATCGAAAAGCGTGTGGAAGTGAAAGAGGTTAAGAGTCGCCGCGCGGAGAACGAAATACTCGACACGAGTGAGTTCTTCAGTGACGAGCCGGTAATCGACATCTATTTATCAACATACTCGGAAACCTGGCGCGTCAGCGCGAGTGGTTTCGACTTCTCTTGTCTCGGATCGGAGAAGGCGCTGGTCGCGAATGAGAACCTGACGCGATTGCAACGCCGCCTGGTTGCACAAGCGACGAACGCACGTTTCGACGATTCTTACAACCGTCTGCGGCCGCTACTCGATCTTGTTTGGGAACCCGAGCAGGAAACAAAGTCCAGCGGCTGGCGCCGTGAGCGTCCGGGGAGACTGAGTCTCGGCATGGCGACAATCAACAGTAATGAAAGCCAGTTCACACGTTATTCGCGACTGCTTTACTACGTAAGAAACTTGACAGGATTTACATGAGTTGCAGGATTTCTTAAAAGAGCAGGACGTTCCACCTCATTAGAGGGAATCTTGTAAATTATGTAAATCCTGTCTGGTCCAGACAAAAACATGTCGCGTAACGACGAACAGAACATGGTCTATGGCGTCAATGCGGTGCTCGAAGCTTTGCGCGCCGGCAGGCGGCAGATTGAGACGATCACGGTACTTCAGAGTGCGCGGCCGGATCGTTTGAAAGCGGTGTTGGATCTTGCACGTGAGAAGGGCGTGCCAGTGCAACGGGTGCCGCGTTTGGATCTCGATCGATCGTTGGGTGAAGCGCGGCATCAGGGTGTAGTCGCGCGAATCGCGGCCGCGCATTATGCCGATGCTGATGAACTGCTGGATACGTTGGCGGCGAAAGTCGGCACACCCGATCCGCCTTTAGTGCTCGGATTAGACGCGATCGAGGATCCGCGCAACATGGGCTCGATGGTGCGCACCGCGGAGTGCGCGGGTGTTCATGGAGTGTTTATTGCCGAACGCCGCGCGGTGGGTTTGACTGGCGTGGTGGCAAAGGTTGCCGCCGGCGCTTTGGAGTACGTGCCGGTTGCGCGCGTGACGAACCTCGTGCGATTGATAGAGCAGTTGAAAGAACGTAACATTTGGGTTGTTGGCGCGGCTGCGGAAGCGAAGCAAACGTACACCGAATGGGATTGGACGTTGCCCGCTGCCATCTTTCTCGGCAACGAAGGACACGGGCTGCACCGGCTGGTGCGTGAACATTGCGACACGCTGGTGCGTATTCCGGTGGTCGGTAAGTTGGATTCATTGAACGTTTCGGTAGCAGCCGGCGTGTTGCTGTACGAGGCAAGGCGGCAGCGAAATTCACTTTCGAGAGGCTAAATCGAATGTTCTGTCCTAAATGCGCAACCCAGAATCTCGAGGGCGCGAGTTTTTGTCGCACCTGTGGCGCCAATAT
>DATNJO010000371.1:0-4811 GCA_035603895.1 Pyrinomonadaceae bacterium | reverse complement strand
CCACGCGTCAGATCAAACGGTTGCTGCGCCTCTTCGTCAGCCATTCGTTCCGCTTCCGCCTCGCGCTCAGGCTCCGGCAGATCGCTCAAATCGATAACTTCAAGTTTCTGCGGTTGCGGTTCAGCGATCACCTGCACCGGTTCGCCGTCGATACTATGAAACGTGGTACGCAGACTCTCATGACGCCGCACGATCTCGCTCAAGGTGCGTTCGAGTGCTGCGAGATTGAGCGGGCCTTTGAAAGAGTGCGTGTCCGGAATGTTGTAGACCGGCGTGTTCGGCTCCAATTGATCCAGGAACCAGATGCGCTGTTGCGCATACGACAGCGGAAATTTGTTGGTGCTCCTGCTTTGCGGCAGGATGACGGCGTTTGTGAGGTTGAGACCCTCAGTCTTCAGATAACGTTCCAGAAGCTGACGCTTCTCGAGAGAAAGCTCGCTGATTTGTTTGGCAATGTCGCTCATGATGCTCCTTCGAGTAAGACCCTGGTCTCATCAATTGATAACTGGTCTATCCGTTCTAATAATTGGGCCAGCCTTTCCATCTCATCTGGCTCCGTGCGGCTCATTGGTTCGAGGTTTGTGGCGAGGCCGGCGATCGTTGGCGAGTCAAACATGACGCGCAACGGCAGTTCGACTTTCATACTTTTTCTGATTCGCGATACGACTTGTGTCGCTAGTAAAGAGTGTCCGCCCAACTCAAAAAAGTTGTCGTGTATTCCGACGCACGCGACTCCCAGGAGTTCTTTCCATATTTGCGCGAGTGTTTCTTCGACCTGCGTGCGTGGCGCGACAAACTCCTTGCTTGAGGCAAACGACGATTGATCGGGAATGGGGAGCGCAGCGTGATCGATCTTTCCGTTTGGTGTAAGCGGCAGCTTATCCAGTACCACGAACGCAGCGGGAACCATGTGGTCCGGGACTCTCACCTTCACGAACTCGCGCAGGTGATTGTCTGGTTGGCGCAAGACAACGTAAGCCACCAACCGCTGATTGCCCGGCGAATCTTCACGAACAATCACCGCCGTCTCGCGCACGTTTTCATGATCGTTAAGGACGGTTTCAATCTCGGCTGGCTCGATACGGATACCTCGCACTTTCACCTGGCGGTCGACCCGGCCGTGAAGTTCAATCTCGCCATCGGGGAGGAAGCGTCCGAGATCGCCGGTGCGATACAAGCGCGCGCCGTTAGTGAAGGGAACGTACTTGAGAGCAGTCAGATCGGGACTCTGGAGATACCCACGGGCCACTCCCACACCGCCGATATAGATTTCACCGGGGACGCCGATCGGGCATTGCCGAAGTTGAGGATCGAGAATGTAGACTTCGGAGTTAGCAATCGGTTTGCCCGCCAGTGCCATTCCTGAAGACTGCGATTCCGGCACACGATATCGAGTTGACGACATCGTGCACTCCGTCGCTCCGTATTGATTGACGATTGCTACGCGCTCGCCAAGCACCGCACGCACACGGGCGCATTCCGAAAGTGACAAGCTTTCCCCACTGGTAAGGATGAGTCGGAGTGTTTTGTCTGTGGTTCCGGTCTCGACCGCGGCATCCGTCAAACTGCGCAGCATTGTCGGCGTGATACTCAGAACAGACGTGACTTGGTGTTCTTTGATTTTGGAGAACAGTACAAACGGATCTTTGACGTCTCGGTCTGGAACAAGCACTAATTTTGCGCCCGCAACGATCGGCCCGAGGATGTCGCGAACTGAAGCGTCAAAAGAAAGTGAGGCTGCCTGTAACACAACGTCTTCAGCCGAAACCTTATATTCGCGCACAACATCTGCGAGATAATTGACCGCGCTACGCTGCGTTGCCATCACGCCCTTTGGTTTTCCGGTAGACCCGGAAGTGTAGAAAACAAAAGCCAAAGAATCAGGAGAATTAACAGTCGTGAGGTTGTGCTTCTCTTCATCTCTACCCGTGAGCTCGTTATCCAGACACAGGACTTCCCCGTTAAATTCCGGCAAGCTCGTCTGCCAATGCTCCTGACTCAAGATCAAACTCACGCTCGTCTCTTCAAGCATCAGTGCCAGTCGTTGTTTTGGATAATTGAGATCGAGCGGAACATAAGCCGCGCCGGCCATCAGCACGCCCAGCAGTCCAACGACCAGTTCCAACGAACGCTCCAGCAGAATTCCGACCATCGTTTCGGGCCCAACGCCACGCCGTCGCAACGACCGCGCCAACTGGTTCGCCTGTTGATTTAACTCTCCATACGTCAGCGCTCTTCCCTCACAGACAACTGCGATCGCCTCCGGCCTGCGTGCTGCTTGTTCTTCAACCAACTCATGCAGTCGCATCTCCTCCGGAAAATCGGTCCGCGTATCGTTCACTTCGACAAGAAGACGCTGCTCGTTCTTCGTCAGTAACGGCAACTCTTCAATGTGTTGTTGCGGATCGGCGACGATGCTTTCCAAAAGAACCTGGTAATGACTGAGCAGGCGCTTGATCGTGGCCGCATTGAATAAGTGACTGTCGTAAACCGCCAACACGAAGAGGCGGTTGTCGAGCTCGTTTATGTAGAGCGACAGATCGTACTTCGTGGTTTTGATCTCGACGTTCATCTCAGAGATGGTGAGGTCCTGAAGCAGCAACTCTTCTGAGAACGCATTCTGGACCATGAACATCAACTGGAAGAGCGGCATGTAGCTCAAGCTACGTTCGGGCTGCAACTCTTCAACGAGTTTCTCGAATGGCATGTCCTGGTGGGCGTATGCACCAAGCGTCTCCTCCCTTACCTGCGCGAGGAATGATTGAAACGTTGGATTGCCCTTGAGATCGCTGCGCACCACGAGGTTGTTGAGGAAGAAGCCGATGAGCTTTTCTGTCTCCGCCCGATTGCGATTAGCGATCGGTATTCCAACGCAGATGTCTGTTTGACCGGTGTAGCGATGGACCAGCACTTTGAACGCCGCGAGCAGCGTCATGAAGAGCGTCGCGCCTTCGTCATTGCTCAGCTTGTTAATTTTCCGGGTGAGTGTTTCCGGCAGATCGAGAGCCTCAGTAGCGCCTTCATAACCCTGAACAGCAGGACGTAAACGGTCAGCCGGTAACTCCAGGACCGGCAATGCTCCACTCAACTTCTCACGCCAATAGCTGAGTTGTTCTTCGAGCACTTCTCCCCGAAGCCACTCGCGTTGCCACATCGCGAAGTCGGCGTATTGAAGTGGCAAATCTGGAAGTGTTGAGCTGTGGCCAAAGATGAAGGACTTGTAGAGAGTTGTTAGTTCGTACACCAGCACGCTCGACGACCAACCATCGCTGACGATGTGATGGACCGTCATGAGCAGTGCGTGCTCACTTTCGTCGAGCTTCAACAATCTCACACGTAACAGTGGACCACGGACAAGATCAAAAGGACGCAACGCTTCCGTATTGATCAGTTCCTGCGCTGTCTCGTCGCGCTGCGGCCGCGGTAGCCGGGTCAGGTCGATCATTTCCAGCTCGATCGGCTGAGGCTCGGCAATGACCTGCACCGGTTCTCCCGACACAACTTGAAAAGTAGTGCGCAGTATTTCGTGCCGGCGCACCATCTCGCTGAAACTCTGGCCTAAAGCCATCACATTGAGCGGGCCCTTGAGCAGCAAAGCCTCTGGCACGTTGTAAGAAATGTTATCGGGATCTAATTGCAGGAAGAGCCAGAGACGTTGCTGTGAAAATGAAAGTGGCGCCTGGTTCGAGTTGCGAACGCGCGGCATCATCACAGCCTGCGATAGATTTATTTGACCTTGTTTCAAGAGTCGCGACAGCAACTCCTGACGATTGGCAGAGAGCTTCGCGATCCGTTCCGCAAGATTGCTCATTTTCAGGCTTCCCTCAGCAGCGTTAGCACGGTGACGATATCGGCGAGTGCAGCAACAGTCGGGGATTCAAAGAGCAGTCGCAGTGGCAACTCAACGCCGCAGCGTTCGCGAATACGACTAATGATTCGCGTGGCCAGCAACGAGTGCCCGCCCAAGTCGAAAAAATTAGCCTCCGCGCTAATCGGCCGAATGTCGAACACTTCAGCCCAGATTTCAGCAACCTGTTCTTCCTCAGGAGTGCGCGGCGGAATGAATGTCTCTTCGACGATAAGTTTTGCGGTAGCCGGTGCGGGCAACGCGTGACGATCGACTTTGCCGTTAGCATTGAGCGGCAGTTCGTCAAGCACGACGAAATCCGACGGCGTCATGTAATCCGGCAAGCGTGCGCGCAACCAGTTGCGGAGTTCAGGAATGAATTGCTGCGCAACGGTTCCGGGATCGATAACGAGATAAGCCACCAGATGCTTGTCGCCGGGAGTTTGTTCGTGAACGATCACGATGCTCTCGCGGACCGCTGGGTGATCGTGTAATGCCGCTTCAATCTCGCCCAGCTCGATACGAAATCCGCGTATTTTCACCTGCTGGTCCATGCGCTTCAGAAACTCAACGTTTCCATCGCTCAGACGGCGCACCAGATCGCCGGTCCGATAAAGTCGCGCGCCAGGTTCGACACTGAAGGGATGCGGCACAAACTTTTCGGCCGTTAACTCCGGCCGCCGCAAATAGTCGCGCGCTAACCCATCTCCACCGATGTAGAGTTCGCCGGTAACTCCGACCGGCGCCAACTGTAAATGCCGATCGAGGACCCAAACCTCGGTGTTTGAGAGTGCTCGCCCGATCGGAATCGTGCGCGCACCTGCTTCCACGTCTGTCACTTCGTACCACGTCGTGAAGGTCGTGCTCTCGGTTGGACCATAGACGTGCAACAGGTGTCGCGGTTTTCCCGACTCCAACACCCGGCGCACCGACTGCGGATCGCAGGCTTCGCCGCCAAACAGCA
>DATNJO010000370.1:0-8095 GCA_035603895.1 Pyrinomonadaceae bacterium | reverse complement strand
TCATCCGGCGACGTCGTCGTTTTGCCGTGATAGAGATCCGGCGCAAGGGCAACGAATCCCGCGTTGGCAAACCGCTCGCAAACGTCTTTGATGTGATCGACGAGTCCCCACCACTCCTGGATCACGATCACGCCCGGCCCGGGTTGAAATCCCCTACCCGCTCTGGGAATCGCCAGGTAACCGCTGTCAGTTCCACCGTTTGATTTGAATTCGACTAGTTCTCCCACGGCTTGTGTCTACTCCTTTTGTATTGGCGAACGCAGTACACCGTCCCAACGATTCATCACGTCGAGATGAATATCGAATTGATCGATCACACGCATCGTGACGTGGTTGATCATGTCGTCGAGATTCTGAGGGTTGTTATAAAACGCCGGCACCGGCGGCAAGATCACGACGCCCATCCGCGCCAGCTTCAACATGTTTTCGAGATGTATTTCGTGGAACGGCGACTCGCGCACGACGAGCACGAGTTTGCGCCGCTCTTTCAGCACCACGTCGGCCGCGCGATGAATCAGGTTGTCGCCGAGTCCGTGCGCGATGGCTGCGACGGTGCGCATGCTGCACGGCGCGATCACCATGCCGAGCGTTACGAAAGAGCCGCTCGAGATCGCGGCGCCCTGATCGCCGATACTGTAACTATGCGTGGCCAGATTTTGTACGTCTTTGAGTGTGTGTTGGGTTTCATGGGTGAGCGTGCGCGCTCCCCACTTGCTTACGACGAGATGAGTCTCGACGCCTGAGCCGTGCAGCATCTGAAGCAGCCGCACACCGAAGATCGTTCCGGTAGCACCAGTGATCCCCACTATGAGTCGAGACGGGTTCATGCGTGAGGCCATTTTCACATGGATTAATACAAAAACAAAAAAGGCCGGACGTTGGCCACGCCCGGCCTACAGAATCTGTGTAATCTGTGGTTAAGCTTTTACGCCGACGCTTTGATGCTGACGTACTTCTCGATCATGCGAGTGATCGACTCTTTGCTCGTCGCGCCCACCACGCGTTCGACTTCTTTTCCATCGCGGAAAAGAATCAACGTGGGAATGCCCTTGATGCCGTAGCGCTGCGCGGTTGAAGGGTTGTCGTCAACGTTCAACTTCACGACGCTCGCGCTATCGCCGTAATGTTCGGCAACGGCTGCGACGGTTGGCGCCAGCATGCGGCAAGGGGCACACCATTCAGCCCAAAAATCCACCAGCACGGGCTTGTCGGATCCCAATACATCTTTCTCAAACGAATTGTCACTCACTTCTTTTACAAATTCACTCATACTTTCTCGCTCCTAATCTGCTGTAATCTCTCCGAATCCTGCCAAACTTATTGCCCCTCGCCTTCGAGGAAGTTCTTCAGTAGCCGCGCACGTGATGGGTGGCGAAGTTTACGCAGCGCTTTGGCCTCGATTTGGCGAATGCGTTCGCGTGTTACGTTGAAGTTCTGACCAACCTCTTCCAGCGTTCTCTCGTGACCACCGTTATCCAAACCAAACCGCAAACGAATGACTCGCTCTTCACGCGGGCTCAAGGTTTGCAGAACGTCGCCGGCAATCTCGCGCAAGTTTGAAGTGATTACGCGCGCCGCCGGGCTCTCGCTCGACTTGTCTTCGATCAGGTCGCCGAGCTGCGAATCGCCGTTCTCGCCGATTGGTGTTTCGAGCGAGATCGGATCCTGCATCAGCTTGCGCGCCTTGCGTACCTTGTCGACGGACGTGTCCATCTTCTTGGCGATCTCTTCGGTCGTTGGTTCGCGTCCGAGCTCGCGCACCAGTTCACGCGAAGTGTTTTTCAGTTTATTGATCACTTCGATCATGTGTACCGGGATGCGAATCGTTCGCGCCTGGTCGGCGATCGCGCGGGTGATTGCCTGACGAATCCACCACGTTGCGTACGTGGAGAACTTGTAACCACGCCGCCAGTCAAACTTGTCGACGCCCTTCATCAAGCCGAGATTGCCTTCCTGAATCAGATCCAGGAACTGCAAACCACGGTTCTGATACTTCTTCGCGATAGAGACGACCAATCGCAAGTTTGCTTCGGTCAACTCGTGCTTCGCCTGCGCCGTCTGCGCTTCGCTGACAGCGATCATCTGGTGCGAACGTTTGATCTCCAGAGTTGTCAGGTGATGCTCGGTCTCGATCTCTTTGAGACGTTTTTTCGCGGTCGCGATCTGTTTGCGATATTCCTTCTGCTTGTCGGGTTTTGTTCCCTTGCGCTTCAGTTTCTCGTTGGCAGATTCGACCTCACGCTCGAGTGTGCGCACTTCCTTGTGCACGACGCCGATGGCGGCGATGAGCCGCTGCCGGGCCGCTTCTTTCAGGTGGAGACCACGGATCTCCTGGGCAATTTCCAAACGCGTACGAGCGAGTTTGCGACGGTAGCGGAGTAGTTTTTTCGAGCGTTTGCCGCGAGAGATCTTCACCTCTTCCGCAAACTTCTCGAACTCCTTCAACCCGCGCTTGTAGAGGCTCTGAATGTTATTCAAACCCTCGATCGTCCACTGCAAATACTCTTCGCTGCGGTCTTCGTGTTCCTCGGTTTCCATCTGATCCGAGAACGCGACCACATCGCGAATGTTGAGTTTTCCTTCGGCGAGTTCGTCGCCGATTCTGAAGAGTTCGACTACGGCGATTGGCGAACGCGCGATTGCTTTCTCTGCTCGTTTCTGACCTCGTTCGATTCGCTTGGCGATGGACACTTCCTGTTCCCGAGTCAACAAGGGCACTACGCCCATTTCGCGCATGTAAACGCGTATCGGATCGGAAGTCTTATCCATTTCGCCGGCCGAGAGATCCAACTCGACCTCTTCACTCATTCCTTCTTCTGATTCTACGGCAGACGAAGATTCCTCGATCAAAGGTTCCTCGATCTCCGTTTCGTTGCTGGTGGCTCTTTCCAGCGTTTGTAGAACTTCGTCGATATCTTCTATCGACACGGCATCGTCGGTCAGCTCTTCGCTAAGGTTGGCGAAGTCGCCCTTGACCGAGTTCATGAGCTCGATACCGTTTTGATCTTTTTCAAGCCTGGACAAATTAGCTATTCCTTTCTCGCTTAAGCAGTTTCGAGAACTTTAGCGGCCTTTCCGTTCAACCGCCCATTCGACTTTCCTGCTCTGGAATTTTTCACACTATTGAGAGTTCCGCATGGCTTTAATCGTTGCACGACGTCGTCGATAGTGATGCTTTTCAACACTCGTTCAACGGCGGAGTCAACCTCCAGCAAAACTTCTCCCAGCACTGTTTCGATATTGACGCCGACGGGGCAGTCGCGGCTGGGCGGCTGCCGGTGCAATGAGAAAACGCCGCGACATTCGAGTGCCTGATAAACATCCAGCAGGGTGGTTTTGGCCGGGTCTGTAGCCAGCCGGGAACCGCCCAGCGAACCAGTTTGAGACACCACCAGCCCAGCTTGCGCCAGGTCCAGCAGCATCCGGCGAATCACCACCGCATTTGTGTTTACGCTTTCCGCAACCTGTTCGGATTTAAGGGGTTCTTCGCCCGACCAGGCCATCAAACTCAAGACATGCACCGCTACAGCAAAGCGGCTATTAGTCGACATATCAAAACACGCGTCCCAGCCAGGGGTCAATTTTGTAACCATTATAGTTACAATTTCGATTTTGTCAACTACTTGATTGGGTTAGAGTTTGAGCCACTTCCAGACATGATTTACAGAATGAGCAAGATGCCTCAGGGGAAACCATCGTGTCAATTCTGCAATCCTGTCAAAGTGGTTTACCTGGCGGGGAGTTTCAGGTCGTGGATGAGGTCGAAGAGAGCGTCCACGTTGATGGGTTTCGGCATCAGGGCGAGATACCCGACGCCGATCGCTTTGCGCCGGTCTTCGTCGCTGGCGTAACCGGAAATCGCGATGGCCGGAACCCCGTCCATTCCCGGAATTTGTTTCAACTGCTGGAGAAACTCGTAGCCGTCGACGTCCGGCATACCAATGTCAGAAATAATGATGTCGGGAGGGTTTGAACTCGCCGCATCCAGCGCTTCGCTCGCCGAAGACGCTTGCATTACGCTCGCGCCTTTGCGCGAAAACATCGTGCTCAGTAACGTCAGGGTGTCCACTGAATCCTCGACAATCAGGACGCTCAGATCCTTCAACGAACGCGGTTTCGACTCCGTTTTCTCCGCAGCCAGGCTTTCCCCAGCCACCAGTCCGATGTGAAACGCGAAAGACGAACCTTTTCCAACGCCATCCGACTGCGCGTCTAACCGTCCACCGTGCATCTTCGCCAACGCATCTGCGATCGCGAGACCGAGTCCGAGCCCGCCGTGACGTCTCGAAGTCGATCCGTCCGCCTGGCGAAAACGATCGAAAACATGCGGCAGGAAATCCCGGGGAATGCCGACTCCGCAATCGACGACCGCGAGATGAGCTTCGCGACCCTCCGTTTCCGTTGTGACTGTAACCTTCCCGCCGGGATCGGTGAACTTGATCGCGTTTGACAACAGGTTCCAGGCAATCTGTTGCAGCCGAACCGGCTCGCCCATTACAACCAGCGTTGAAGGCGACAATTTGACCGAGAGTTCGATGTTGCGTGAAGCGGCCATCGCCAGGACGGTGTCCAGCGCGGCTTTCACAGCGGTATTTAAATCTGTCGGCCGCGGTTCAAACTGCAACTTGCCGGTGGCAATGCGCGACGTGTCGAGCAGATCATCAATGAGCCGCGCCTGGAGCCAGGCATTGCGTTCGATTGCGTCGAGTGCCTGCGCGACACTCTTGGCGTCGAGGTTCGCGCTGCGCAGCAGTTTGATCCAACCGACAACCGGCGTTAGCGGCGTGCGCAGTTCGTGCGAGAGCGTGGCGAGGAAGACGTCTTTGGCACGGTTTGCTTCGGCGAGTTCGGCGTTCAGCCGGGTCAACTCGGAGGTGCGTTCCGCAATTCTCTTTTCGAGATCGCGGTTGAGTTCTTCCAGATCCGCGCGCGCTTTCTGTTCCGCGAGCATCAGCCAGCGATGCTCGACGCCACGACGGATTGTGTGTTTCATCGTCTCGATGTCGCAGGGCTTGACGAGATAGTCGTAGGCGCCTTCCTGCAACGCGGAGATGGCTGATTCGACGGAAGCAAAACCGGTCAAGACCACGGAAATCGTTAACGGTGCATTACGGCGGATCTCGTTCAGCACCATGAGACCCTCACCGCCTTCCATGTGCAGGTCCGTGAGCACTAAATCGTAATCAGCGCCGGCCAGCAACTCGACCGCTTCGTTACCGCTGGATGCGACATCGACGGTATAACCCTCTTTTTCGAGGATCGCCGCCGTCGTAATGCGCAGACTCTCCTCGTCGTCCACCACCATCAAACGGGCTTGGTTCACCAGCGACATTCCCGCCTCTTTCAGCGAACGATGATTTCCTGAATGGTCCAATGTACTACTCATTTCCCTAGTACCGCTGCCTCGTTCTTCTTTTGGTCCAGAACCGGGGAGTCAACCTGCAATACGATGCTGAAAACAGTGCCGCGTCCGATGTCGCTCGAGACTTCGATGCGCCCGCCGTGTTGCCGGACGATATCCTGCGTCACCCACAAACCGAGCCCGGTTCCCTTCTTCCCGGTCGAGAAAAACGGATCGAAAATGCGCGTCAGATCGTCTTCCGGGATGCCAACGCCGCTGTCGCTCAGTTGCACGATGATCGAAGGCTGCAACGCCTGTTCGTAACGTGAAGTGGAGACGTTTATCTCTCCTTCGCCGGAAATCGCCTGCTGCGCATTCAGGATCAAGTTGAGAAACACCTGTCGCAGTTGATCGGCGCGCGCACGAACCTGTGGCAACTCCGGATCGAAAGACTTCGTGATGCGAATACGCTGCTGGCGCATCTTCTTTTCCAGCAGCACCAGCGTCTCTTCGAGCACCTGGTTGATGTCGACCCAATCGACCTCGCCTGGCCGGCGTGCAAAACCAAGCATCTGGCGAATGATGTGCGAAACGCGTTCCGTTTCCTTGCGCGCGATTTCGAGGAAACGGGAGTTCTGCTCGAAGTCGGAACTCGTTTGCATCAGGTAGAGCGCGTTTTTAATCGCTTCGAGCGGATTATTGACTTCGTGGGCAATCGACGCCGCCAGACGGCCAACAGCCGCGAGTTTTTCCGATTCGAACAACTGTTGTTCGAGTCGACGGCGTTCGAGTTCGCGAATTTCGGTCAGGTCGTGAAGAATCGAAACGACTGCGGTCACCTGCCCCGCTTCGTCCAAAACCTCGCGAGCGGTGATCTCCATCGGCAACGACTGGCCATCCTCGGGATCCATCAGTTCGATCTCGCCTTGCCGCGCGGTTTCCGAAGCTGAAGCAAGCGTCGAGATGAAGGACGTAAGTTTTACGGCATTGGTCCGCACGGCAGCTGCAGAGCCTGGAGTATCGTTCTCCTGAAACAACAGTTCCGCGCGGCGATTGAGCAGAATGTAGTTACCGGATGAATCCGTCACAACGATCGGGTGGCCTACGTTTTCGATAATCAGATCGAGTCGGTCGCGTTCGCGGCGCGACTCAGCTTCGGCGTGTTGCAGCTTGGTGAAGTTGCGGGCTAACTCCTCGTTCGCTTCTCGCAGATCGGTAACATCACGAAAGATCGAAACGAGGCCCAACGGTTCACCACGATTGTTCGCAGCCGGCGTCGAGATGACTTCAAAGTGGATGTCGGAACCTTCGATCGGGTCGACGAGCGTGATATCTCGCTGGATCACTTCTGAAGAAGAGACCGTGGCGCTGGAAAGATAGGCCGAGAACAACAGGTCGTTCATCTTCAACGCGCGGCGTTTTCCTTCGCCGGCATTGGCTGAACCGCTGAACAACTCTTCCGCGCGCCGATTCTGAAGCAGGATTTCGTTGTCGAGATCCGTGAGCACGATCGGATCCGCAACTGATTTCATGATCGACTCGATCCACTGCCGCTCGCGTTGGAGTTTGGTAACTGTGGAAACGAGCCGTTCCTGGTGAGTGGCGAGTGACGCAACGATGCCGATGCGTTCGGCAAAGCGTCGCAACAGATCGAACGACTCGGCATCAAGACTATCGCGCTCGGTGCCGATGTAGAGCACGCCCAATCGCGAGCCGCGTTCAAACGTCCAATACTGGCCCGGATGTCTCGAGCCCCGCTCGCGTCCGGCTTTTGGCGGCAACTCGGAGATGCCATACAACGGCAGCGCCAGAAGCTCCTGATGCCAGTTCATTCTCCCCAGAAGCTGGCGCGACGCGTCGTCTTCGTCGAGATCGATCCAGATCGGCTGAGCATCGTGAACGACGCGCACACACGGAGCGCCGGAGTCGAGCGGCATCTCCACTTTGTGGTCGCCGTTCAAACCGCTGGCCGCGCGAATGCGCAGCTCTGCCTCTCTTTCGTTGATGATTGCGATTGCCGCCTGTTGGCAACCAAAGTTATGAACTATCGCTTCGAGTGCGAGCAACAGTCGCTCCTGAAGGCGCGGCGTAGCGAGCATTTGCGTCGTCGTTTCGATAAAGACGTCGAAATGCCGCTGTTTGAGCCGCGCTTGCTCCGCAATAGTTTGGGCGGCTTGAAGAGCTAACTCTGAGGGAACTTCTCCCATAATGCTGAACTTCTAAACGTGAAGCCGGGTCTCAAATCCCACGCAATGCTCTCGTTACTTTACTTCTCGACCTCCACCGACACTCGGCGTCGCGTCTCGGTTTCGACTTCCGCCGGGCTGCCTGTCAGCACCGGCCGCGAAACTGCCGGGGTCAGGCCCACCGCTTCCGCGTACTTGAGGTACGTGTCAATCGATGCGACCACCACGCGCGCTTCAATTGTAATGAGGTCAATGCCCACCAGTGAAATGCGGACCCACGCATCGATCACGATACCCTTGTCGAGCACGCGATCGAGAACGTCGATTAAACTAGTACCGCCTGGTGCTCTTTCGACAGCCATTTGCTTCGGTTCCTTTTTCTAAAGTTGGAAAAACCAGCATACTGCTTGAGCGAGGACTTGACGGCTCCCCTGGTACTTAAAGTTCCTATAGATCATGTCATCTGCTAACCGCGACGTTTCGTTTTAGTCTTCCGTGTAGTGACCCGCGTCCTTACCGGCTCATTACCGGAGACTGCCGCTGCCGCACTCAGCTTGCGAATTTCTAA
>DATNJO010000369.1:0-3990 GCA_035603895.1 Pyrinomonadaceae bacterium | reverse complement strand
ACGACCGTGCGATGCGGGATTTCCTTGCGCGTGGGATTGCGCACTACGACGTGCGAACCGGGATAGTCGCCAGCGTGTAACCAGAGGTCGTTTGGTTGGGCGATCTTGAAAGTCAGGTGGTCGTTGTCGCGCGCGGCGCGGCCGACGAGTATTTCGTAGCCGTCGGTTGAGAGATAACGCCGTACGCCCGTCAGCTTGGTCTCTTTCGATTCTTTTGCCGGTATCTTTGGCGCCGGTTTCGCTTCGATGAATGGCGCCAAAGCCGTTTCATCTTTTTGGCTGATAATCTCAGAAATTTCTTCCAACTGGCGGTTGAGTTGCGCTATCTCGCGATCGATTTGCACCATTCGCTCCGCGATCTCTTCGCGGGCGCGTTTCGCTTTGCCATACTGGCGAAACCGTTGCGCCGCCTCATCCTGTAGCGAAACTTTTTCCTCAATCTCGACCTCAATCGCAGGCGCTCCTTCGGCGTAGTAATCGGTGATCGTTACTTTCTTGCCATGACGTTTGGCGGTGGCGACGTTGGCGAGTAGCAAATCGCCGATGCGTTTGTGCTCTTCAGGATCGCCGTGACCTGCAAGGTCTTGCTCGAGGTTCTCTTTCAACTTCTGTTTCTGGCGAAGTGATTTAAGAAGTTTGGAACGAACGGCGTTTGCGCGCGAATCAAATTCGCGAGTCTGTTCGAGGGAAGAGTAGTAGGTGTCGGCGGTTTCTGAAGGCGAGCCGTTCGCTGGCGGGAGGTCTTCTTCAACACGGATTTCACGGATAGCAGGCGGTTGATAAATCCCTTCAATCCGTGTTCTCAAAGCCCTTTCGATTTGATTCGACTCGTCCAACAGAAACAGGTCAGATGTTCTTCCGGTAAGCTGCGCAACCAGCGTCGAAGAAGCAAACCTTACTTTGACAATCCGATCCTCGGGTTCCTTCTGAACGTCAATAATCTTATTGCCGCTTAACCTGTCTCTTATAAGTTGTCCGAAGTGGTTTAATTGTTGTGACTGCTTCTCCAACTCTCTCTGACGGCGCCGGATCAGATACATCCGCGGACTCGCGGGCTCCACGCTCACAAACAAAAACAGCCCGCGCAGACCGAAATCAAACGCGAATGAAACCGGACTGAGTTGAAGTATCTTTCCGAGGTATCTGCCGGTGAGGTTGGTCTGAAGCTCTGCGACGACGTTCTGAAGGAGTTGCGGGTGCACTTCAAGTTATTACAACTGCGGTTCGCGTAAATCGATCGTGCGCAGTGTAACCTTCGCGGCTGACAAGCGCGAAGAGAATACCCACCACCGTCGCCAGTGAAAGAAGATAGAAGAACGAACGCCCGATCGACTGCCCGCCGGTCGGAATCAATCCCGTCTTGGTGTCGATCACGCGCAGCGATAACATCCGCATGCCCAACGTGCGGCCTGTCAACGCCGTCGTCAACGTCAGATAAAGAAACGTCACGACAACGAGAGAACCGCCAAGCACCGTGAGCACGCGCGTGTCGTGGAAGTTTAGGTTGCCGGTTAAATAAAGCGCGCCCGCGATCGGCGAAGTGAGCAACGCGGAAATGATCAGATCGAACACCGCGGAGACCACGCGGCGAAACGCAGAAGCACTCTGGCTCGCCAAATCGTCCACGCGCACGTTGCGGCAAATCGCGTCGAGATAATTGAGCGCCGGATCGTTTGGATCGTCGCGAATCAAGCGTTTGGGTAACTGCGGTATTTCGGTTTTTATGACGACTGGCTCAATGGGTGGTGGCACCACCATGAGATGAGTCTTTTCCACCGGCGGCGGTGTTTCTTCGACCGGCGGTTCCGTTTCAAACTCGAGTTGAATGGTCGGGGGAACCGTCTCGTTCATGATGTTTTCTTCTCGTTCGGGCGCGTACGCGACGGCCGTTGCGAGTGATGTTCTCGGAACACGAGTTTCGACTGAAGCGCTTTGGTGCGCGCGCTCGATACGTTTCAGGGCGGCGGCGACTAGCGGATTCATTGCCGGCGCTTCGGTTGGCGTTAAAAGTTCGAGTTGTGGCGGGTTACTGGTGGTTTCCGCGCGTTGCCGCTCGGCTTCGGCGGCTTCGTGGGCGGCCTCGCGCGCGCGGCGTTCCTGCACTTCACGCACTCTTTCGCTCAACTCTTTGCGCCACTCGGGCATGGAATTGCGCGAAATACCGGGAAATTCGATGAGCGTAGATCTTCGTTCCGGGGGTGAAGTTGGAGAGTCGCTAGTTGCTTTCATTTTTTCGGTTAGGTAGACAAACCGACAAGGACTCAGGCCACCAGGTCGGCCCGCTTCGCTTAAGCGCGAACGCGACGCATCCTATCAGGAATAACTTTAACTGGTCAACGAGAAAATAAAGCAGGCGTTGAGTTTGTGCGTTTGACCTTTTAGACAAATCCCACCAACGACGTTGGTGGTTCTTCAGACGTACCCTACCCTGGCGCCACTCGGCCGACAATCCCACCAACGAAGTTGGTGGTACTTCAGACGCACCCTACCCTGGCGCCACTCGGGCGACAATCCCACCAACGAAGTTGGTGGATCGTTCATAGTGGTGCGCTTCGCGTGAACAATCCACCAACTGCGTTGGTGGGATTGCGCGTTCTTGAGTTGGTTGTTGCAGGTTGGGTATGAAAACCACCAACTAAAGTTGGTGGTATTACAGCGGGGTGCGGCCGCCGAAGCCGGCGTCGACGTCGTGCCACCACTCGAGCTCGTCGCCTTCGCCCATTTGCCAGCAGAGCAGGACCACGCGGCCGTCGCGAAGTGAAGGAAAATCGACCAGGCCGCGTTCGAAATCCTTGAGTTGTACGCCCAGCATCTCCAATTCCGCGATTCGGCCGGTCAACTCGGTCAAAGCGGTCGCGTAAACAACACCCGCGGAGATACCACCACCGCCCTTTTCCGCGGCTTCGGACGCTTTTTTCGCCTCCTCGCGATAGCGCGAGACATCCCGGTGCGCCTGCTGAATTTTTCTGACAATCGTCCTGACGCTCGGAAGAAGAGCGTTCGCTTCCTGAATGGTGAACAGTTTCATCGGTTGAGACGCTAGTGTTCGTCGGTGATTCTGATGAACTCGGTGGCCGCTTCAAACTCGGCGGCTTCCTCCTCGTCGATCTCCGTCTCTAATACCACTCGCATCGCCGTTTGAAAAGCGTCAGGCTGCGTCTTTGGCATGTCCATCTGGTCCTGGAGGTAGTGCGACGGCACATGATCGTGCAGATCGCGCTCGTCGTAACGCGGCACGTGCGAGAGTTCCTTGCGCACTTTATCCGCGATATCGCCGAGATCGATGAAGTAGTCAGCGACGTCGATCAGCTTGGGCGCGGTGTTCGATCTGAACCCGGCAATTTCCACGCGACAACCTTTATACGCGACCGCATTCACGGCGTAGACAAAGTCTTCATCGCCCGACACGAGCACCGCGGTGTCGTACTTACCCGCGAGCGAAAGCATGTCGACTGCGATCTCAACGTCGAGATTTGCTTTGCGCGTACCGTCGTAAAAGGTCTTCAGTTCCTTTTGAATTACGCGGAAACCATTGCGTCGCATCCAGAGCAGGAAGCCTTGTTGACGCTCGGCGCCGATGTCGACGCCGGTGTAGAAGAACGCGCGCAACAGCCGGCCGTCGCCAAGCAACACCCGCAACAGTTTGTTGTAATCGATATCGATGTTATGGAACCGTGCAGCATGGAAAAGATTGTTGCCATCAATAAAAACTGCGACTCTTCCGCGATGACCTAACTGCCACGAAATATTGTTAGTGGGATCGAAATTGTTATTGTTCATAAACCCGACTCCGTAAATACCCCTTGGTAGATTTAAGAATGCTTTTTCATTGTTCAACGGTCAAGTAACGCGGTCCATCGAGCTTCAGGCCACGGCAAGCACCTGGTCCGACACGGCATCGATATAGACCGTCTTCACTGGTCCATTACTGATTTCAACTTCCCAGGCGAGATATAACTGCAAGCCGCCACTCTGATCGGCCGCGGGCCG
>DATNJO010000368.1:0-3180 GCA_035603895.1 Pyrinomonadaceae bacterium | reverse complement strand
GGCTAACGTTCAGTATCGCGGTGGCGAACCTGTTCAATCACACGAACGCTGGACCACCGATTGGCAATCTGACCTCGCCACTGTTTGGGATTTCTAATTCACTCGCGCAGTTCACGCCGCTCAACACGGGCGGGAGCGCCGCGACCAGCAATCGCAGCGTCGCCCTGCGCGCGCAGTTCAGTTTTTGATTGGTCAGCGGCAACAGCGATCGCATTCAATGCGCTATGACCAGTCACCGCTCTCTCAACCAGCAACGTCGTTGCTCCTTGAGTGCGGTCGCTCTTGCCGCTGAATAATTAAGGTTTCCCGCAAAGGCGCAAAGACAAACAGCACGGCTTTCCTTTGCGTCTTTGCGCCTTTGCGGGCGAACTAATTCCGAAACTTCTTGATTGGGTGGGCTTCGGTGTTGAAGATGACGCTGTTGAAGTCGAGTGTGTCTGGCGATGAGAAGAGCAGGTAGAAATACTTGAAAGTCTCCGCAAAGAGGAAGCTCTGCATCGAATCAGCCTTTTCTTTGGTGGTCACATTCTTCAATGCGGCATAGGCGACCTCAGTGCGGCAGTGTTGCACAAAATCCAACCAAAGTTGCGCACCCATAGCTCGGTACTGAGGTTCCTTTGTTAAGTGGTAAAGGTAGTAAGCCGATTCGACTATCTCGGGCCGCAGCGGATAACCGGGCGACGTGATCTTGCGCGCGCGATAGTCAAACTCTTCCGGTTCGATACCAGCCACCCTCCACATCGAGTACGACGACTCCTGCAAGCGTTCGGCGCGTTTTAGATCGCCCGATAACGCCAGCACCGCGGGAAAGAACGCGTCGAGCGCGCCGTAGGTTGTGGCTCGGCGCGCGCCCGTGTTCATGTCGGCGTGGCCATACCAGAGTTCATCTTTCCAGTTGTCCTGAAGATACTTGTTTATGGCGGCGATGCTCTCATCCCACATCCGTTTGCAATCGCGATCGCCAAACAGCAGCCAGCACTTCAATAGGTATTCGTAATAACTGTCGATCGCACCGCTGATGTGACTGTCCGTGTTGGTCCATTCGCCGGTTTCGACGTTGATCCACTCGCCGACGAGGCCGATCTTCGAACGGCGGTTGTACGTTTCGACGAGGGCGCGTTTCGCTTTGTCGTAGAAGATCGGTTTGCCGGTGAATTTGCTGAGCGTGCCAAACTCGATCAGCAGCGTTCCCGTTTCCGCCGGATTACTGATCGGTTTGCTGGTCTTACCGGTTTTTAAGTTCACGTAGCGATAAGGCATCCCGGTCGGCGAATTGAACACAGGTAACAACCGGTTGCCGAGATCCTCCGCCAGATTCAGGAAGCGTTTGTCGTTTGTAAGTTGGTAATTCGTGAGCAATCCGCCGAGTAGTCTGATCGTGACTTCGAAGTTTTGCACTTCGATGTCTTTATCGAACGACAGATTCTCGAGGATGTATTTCTGGGTCGCGGCTGCTTCTTCCGTGAGGCCCATGAGGATCATCGTGTCGAGCGCATCGACCGGTGTCATGAGCAACGGCTGCGCGTACCAGTCGTGGTGAGTTTTAGAGAGTGGCTTTAGATCGTCGTGACCCCAGGCGTATTTCTTGTAGCCATTCCACGCGTGCAGAAACTCTGCTTTGACTTCCGCGGCGAGTTGTCTGCGATTTACTTCTTGCGCGAAGCAGTTTGAACCACAGAATACACAGATTACGCAGACTGTATAGAACACTCTGCGTAATCTATGGATGGTTTTACTTGCGTTTCCAGCGAACGCCATCATTAGTGTCTTCGAGGATGATGCCGCGGTCGGCGAGTTCGAGGCGGATCTCGTCCGCACGTCCGAAGTCGCGGCGGCGGCGCGCCTCCTGCCGTTGATCGATGAGCGCCTGTACTTCGCTGTCGAGCATCTCGCGTTGTGCGTTGCCGAAGATGTTCAGCACGGTGTCGATGCGATCGATAACTTCAAGCAACTCGCGTTGGTTGTCAGCCTTCACTTGCTTACGCGCCAACGCAGTGTTCACTTCGCGCGATAGATTATGGACCACCGCCAGCGCGACAGATGTATTCAGATCGTCGTCCATGCCGGCTTCAAATTCCGTTAAAGCTCGCTGAGCTGCTTCATGTAGCTTGTCGTTAGATCCCTCTACGGTTTTGGCTTCGCTTAAACGCGCCCGAAAATCCCGAAGGCTCGCCACCGTCTTCTCCGCGCCCGCAAGCGCGTCGAACGTGAAGTTGAGTTGCTTGTTGTACGGCACACTCAGCAGAAAGTAGCGAATCGCAGCCGGCGAGAAACCCTTCGCCGCAATGTCGCGGAAGGTGTAGTAGTTGCCCTTCGACTTCGACATCGTCTCGCCTTCGACCTTCAGATGTTCGAAGTGAATCCAATAACGCACGAACTGTTTGCCAGTCGCGCCTTCGCTCTGCGCGATCTCATTCTCGTGATGCGGAAAGACCAGATCGATGCCGCCGGCGTGAATATCAAAACTCTCGCCGAGATACTTCATCGACATCGCCGAACACTCTATGTGCCAACCCGGACGGCCGCGGCCGATCTCCGTGTCCCACGCCGGTTCGGTTTCGCTCGAAGGTTCTTTCCACAGTGCGAAGTCGCGCGCGTCTTCCTTCTCGTACTTGTCGGTATCGACTCGTTCGCTGGCGCCGGCGATGTTGCCGGCGAAATTGATCTTCGAAAGTTTGCCGTACTCGGGAAACGAAGCGATGCGGTAGTAGATCGAACCGTCAGATCGATACGCATGACCAGTAGCCAGGAGCTTCTCGATCAACGTGACCATCTCCGGAATGTGACGCGTCGCGCGCGGCACGACTTCCGGCCGTTCGCAACCGAGCGCGTCGAAGTCTTCCCACAAGGCGTCGATGTACTTCGCGGTGTATTCATCGATCGTCATGCCGCGCTCCTGCGACTTGGCGATGATGCGATCCTCGACGTCCGTGATGTTCATCACGTGCGTGACCTTGTAGCCTTTGAACTTCAGATAGCGGCGGACAATGTCGGCGGCGACGGCGCTGCGGAAGTTACCGATGTGGCCATATTCCCAAACGGTTGGACCACAATAGTAGAACCGCACCTCGCCTTCGTTCATGGGGCGGAACTCTTCAATGCGACCTGAGAGTGTGTTACGAAATCTAAGCATGAGTTAGTGATTGTCGATTTTCGATTGCCAATTGCCGATTTACAATA
>DATNJO010000367.1:0-2002 GCA_035603895.1 Pyrinomonadaceae bacterium | reverse complement strand
GGGAATACGAGGTATTGGCGTTCGCGTACCTACACACAGGAGGATGCGGTAAACGATGCGAGTGCTGCTCGGTTCGAAACATGGGTAAAAAAGAAGAGCCTACGCGGTTACACAACAGCCGTCATTGGGTTCCTGGGTCTCGTAAGTATAGTTGCGGGCATAGCCGTAGATTCTAATGCTCTCGCTGGGCTGGTTAAACCGGCCATCTGGCGCGGGGAAGTGTGGCGGTTATTCACTGCGCCGCTGCTGCAATCAGAGACCTCTCATTTGATAGTTAGTGCTTCGGCGTTGTTCTACCTCTCCAAAGGAACAGAACAAGCCCTCCATCGCGCTTTCGTGCCGCTGTTGTTTCTTGTTAGCGCCGTTGCGGGTAGCGTGTTCAGTCTGATGTTCGATCCGCTGACAACGCCGGTGGGTAGCGCTGCAGGCGGAGTCATGGGCCTGGTTGGTTTCATTGCGATGGCCGCCTCTCTCGATCGGACAAATTATCCGGCGAGGTATGTCCAACGAATGATCCTGCTGATGGCCACCTTCTTTGCGGTTAACCTATTCGGTTTCGAGCCCTTCGATCCGGCCTCGGGTGCTGGCGGCATAGTGGCTGGAGGGATCCTGGGATGGTTGAGCGTTAAGCTGAAGCCATCAATCTCAGAAAAGCTCTTGAAAATTGCAGGTGTGGGGGGAGTGGTGGCAGTGGGCGCTACTGCTGCCTTCGCGATCTCTCGGCTGCTTAGTTAATTATTTTCTCGTAGGAGCGCACTCGCGCTGCGTGGTCGTAGAGACTCGACACGATCATCAACTCGTCCGCCTTCGTCAAAGCGACAAAGTCTTCCAAACCCTTTCGCACCGCTTCACCTGAGCCCACAATTGCATACTTCAACATGTGCGCGGCCTGATGCTGTTCCATCGGTGTCCAGTAGTCGTCGATCTTGTCGATCGGCGCTTGTAATTTTCCGGGAGCTCCCCGCACGAGGTTTGTGAACGACTGCTGCACCGTCGTAAACAGGCGACGTGCTTCCTTATCTGTATCAGCAGCAACAACGTTGACACCAACCATCGCATACGGATGGTCCAACTGCTTCGACGGCTTGAATTTCGTGCGGTAGATATCGAGCGCGCTCAACAACGCGTCCGGCGCAAAGTGAGAAGCGAAAGCGTAAGGCAGTCCGAGCGCCGCAGCGAGTTCGGCGCCATACGTACTCGAACCCAAAATCCAAATCGGAACTTCAGTGCCGGCGCCGGGAACCGCACGCACCGCTTGTCCCGACTTCGCCGGCGCGAGCAACGCCTGCAATTCCAACACGTCTTCGGGGAACGTGTCGGCGCGTCCGGGCTCGCGACGCAGTGCACGCAACGCACGATGATCCGTGCCAGGTGCACGGCCCACACCCAAATCAATCCGGCCCGGATAAAGCGATTCGAGTGTGCCAAACTGCTCGGCGATTACGAGTGGTGAATGATTCGGCAACATGATTCCACCCGAACCGACGCGAATCGTCGACGTCCCACCCGCCAGATAACCGATCACGACCGAAGTCGCCGCGCTCGCAATCCCGGTCATATTGTGATGTTCGGCAACCCAATAGCGCGTATAACCAAACCTCTCCGCTTGCTGCGCCAACTCGAGACTCTTGCCGAGCGCCTCACGCGGAGTTTCACCCAGTACGACCGGCACCAGATCGAGTATCGAAAAGGGAACCATGTTTGTTTCTCGAACCATACATGCCACAAAAGGCACAAGAAGCACAAAGGTAGTTGCTAACCTATTTGTGCCTTTTGTGCCTCTTGTGGCTAACAGCTCAGAAATTAAAGATCGTCGCGAACTCGGAGCGGATGTTGTGCGCCGTGCGACTCGGGATGCCGCGATATAAAGGCAGACCGCCAAAGTCGAACACGGAATTGTTTGCCGCTCGCGTGCGGTAGTAACCCTCTTCAAGTGCGAACGTCACCCAGTTGTTAAGTTTGTACTGAATGTTTCCCGAGAACAGATCGCTACGTCCACGCA
>DATNJO010000366.1:0-2778 GCA_035603895.1 Pyrinomonadaceae bacterium | reverse complement strand
AGCCAGTAACGAATATTTGATCGCCCGGCTCGGCTCCTACACGTTTCACCGCGAGACCCATATTACACTCGCCGATAACGATCGAATCGATGACGACCTTCTCGTTTGTGCGCGACGTGTCGCCGCCGATCAACTGCACGTCATAACGCTGCGCGAGATTCGCTAGCCCTTCGTAAAACTGATCGACAAAGTCTGTCTGCCAAACATCGTCGGGCACGCCAATCGAGATCAGCGACCAACGCGGACGCGCACCCATAGCCGCGATGTCGGAAAGCGAAACTGCGAGTGCTTTATGGCCCAACAACATTGCGGGCGTTGTGGTGCGGCGAAAGTCAATGTCTTCCACCAGCAGATCGGTGGTGACAACCGTTTCTTTACCGGCTCCCGTTTGGAACACCGCGGCATCGTCACCGATTCCACCACCGAAACGCCGGCGAAGTGAATCGATGAATTCAAATTCGCTTCGGGTCATCCGTTAGAGGTTACGACGAAGCGAATCAAGACCTGCTTCTATGGTTTCGATTGAAGTTGAGAAGGAGAAGCGCAGATGACCTTCACCGTCTGGACCAAAAACGATTCCGGGAACAGTCGCGACCTGCGCGCGGTTTAGCAGTATGTCTGCTGCTTCGCGGCTATCTTGATGGACTAGTCGCACGTCGGGAAACGCGTAGAACGCGCCGGCCGGAGATTCGCACGTGAGCCCGAGCTCATTCAGACCGGACAAGAGCAGATCGCGCCGCTTGCGGTATTCGTCGCGTGCTTGATCGAGCAGCGCGGGATCCATGTTCATTGCCGCAACTCCCGCCCACTGCGTCGGCGTCGAGACACCATTGGACGAATACAACGTCGCTTTCTTCAAACCCGTCATCCAGGGCTCGGTCGCGACCGCATAGCCAAGACGCCAACCGGTCATCGCATACGACTTGGAAAACGTGAAGCAAGTGATCGTGCGTTCCCACATTCCGTCGAGCGAAGCGATCGAACAGTGCTCGCCTTCATAGACCAGGTCTTCGTACGCTTCGTCGGCGATCACAACGAGATCGCGTTCCTGCACAAATTGAGCGACTGCTTTTGCTTCGTCTTGCGTGAGTACGACGCCGTTCGGATTCTGGGGCGTGTTGTAGTAGATCGCTTTGGTGCGTTCGGTTGCGTAGCGTGCAAGTGTTGGTCCAATGCCATTCGCCCGCGCTTCGTTCGTTGGTACGAACACGCTGCGGCCCTGGCAATGGGCCACGAGATCTTTAATGGGCGTCCAGTAAGGAGAGAAGAGCAGCACTTCATCTCCCGGATTTACCACGGATTGAAACGCGCCGAACAACGCCTGCATGCCGCCGTTCACGACGATGACGTCTTTTGCTTCCGCCGGGATGTGGTTTCGCGTACGCAGTTTCTCGCCGATGGCTTCGCGCAGTTCGGGAATGCCGGACGACGGAGCGTAGCGCGTTTTGTTCTCCGCGAGCGCGCGCGTCATCGCTTCCTTGATCGCGTCTGGAGTCGGCATGAATGGCTCGCCTCCTTCAAACTGGTAGACGGTTGCGCCCTGCTCGCGCAGTTGCATGACGCGGTTGCGCAGTTTGACGATGTCAGAAAAGCCGACTTCTGTGAGTCGCGAAGCCAGCCGCAGAACCGTTGGCGAGGTTGTCACTTTTTTGGAAACGTTCCTTCCAGATTTTTGTGGTTGGGACCGGGGATTATAGCTTGCGCGGCAGGCGAGTCCAAGTTCAGGCGATACTTTTAAGAAAATGTTTTAAGTGAGCGGGGCTAAATGTAAGTGCCGACACGGCGTAAGTATTGACACGCCAAACTCACGCGCGTAACATGTCGCTCGACCGACGGCTGCTGGCAGACTTGCCGTAACTCCAACTTTCAGAACGCCCGATACAAGAGCCAGCTCAGCAACTCAACTTGAGATTTTGACCGCATGAGTCGTCCTGCTGTAGCTATACCCGAAAAGCTTTTCTTCAAGATTGGTGAAGTTTGTGAGCTTGCCGGTGTGCAGGCGCACGTGCTGCGCTACTGGGAGTCGGAGTTTCCGATGTTGGCGCCGCAGAAGAATCGTGCGGGGCAGCGCGTGTATCGCAAACGCGACGTGGAAATGGCGCTGCGGATCAAGGAGTTGCTTTACGAAGATCAGTACACGATCGCGGGTGCGAAGAAGCGCCTCACGAATGACTTGCGTGGTGGTGGAAAGCTGAAGCTTATCGGTGAAGAAGATGGTCACACCGTGAGCGAGGTGGCATCAGAGAGTGCCCCAAGCGAAAGCTTTGTACCAGTCAACACCGCTTATACATCCAGCGTTGTTCCGTTGGCGGCGGAAGAAAGACAGGGATTGAAGCAACTCGCGGCAGAATTGCGCGAATTGCTTTCGCTACTCGAGCAGGAAACCCAGGGCCGCGCGAAGTAAAGCCACAAAGAGGCACAAGAAGCACAAGAAGATTTGCGAAGCTGTTGTGCGTTTTTGTGCCTCTTCGTGGCTGTACGTTTGACAATTCTTCGGTGGCAGGATAGTTAATCAAGCAGACGGGACGTGGCGCAGCCTGGTAGCGCGCACGCTTGGGGTGCGTGAGGTCGCTGGTTCGAATCCAGTCGTCCCGACCATTTCTATCAACCGTTTACGGCTGCCAACTTTGGCAGCCGTTCTGTGGCCAATTTGTGGACAGAATTTAGATAAGAGCGTGAGCACCGTGTATAGCTATCTATAGTACCCTCCAAAACCCTGTAAAACCGCAATGGCTGCAACCTGTTGAATGGAGATTACTTCGAATTTTCTCCTGGACT
>DATNJO010000365.1:0-7716 GCA_035603895.1 Pyrinomonadaceae bacterium | reverse complement strand
CTGCGCCTGCAAATAGTCTCCTCGGCGCGCATGATGCGTCATCTGGAAAAGCGAATCCGCCAACTCCGCGATGGTAGTGTTTTTCTTAACTTCCAGATCGACCAGCGGATTGCACGATTCGCGTTCTGCCGCTACCAGTCGCAGATCCTGCACTTCTTCCACCATACTCTTACGCCTGACGTCATAGTACGTGAGCCGCACCTTCACTGGCAGCGCGTCTTTGAGCGAGTCAGCGCGAAACTTCGCCATCACGACCTGCGTCAGACCGTTGTTCATGTCGTCCAGCGGAATGGTGACGTGACCGTTGCCGTACTGCGGCGTGTAGCCGTAGATTTTTGCAACCTGCAAACCCGGACCATACTCGATCTTGACCTGAACGTTCTTTGCGACCGACGAGACAAGGCTCTGTACTTCGTTGATAAAAACCTTGTTGATGTCTTTATAGTCGGAGATGAAGTGATAAAGCCCGCGTCCGGAGCGCGCCAGGGTACGCAGGAGATCGTTGTTGAGATCGAGTCCGACGCCGATGGTTGAAAGATCGATTCCCTGCCCGTTGTAGATCGCAGAGTCGTGGGCAATGCGGGAAGGCTCAGTCACGCCCTGGTTGGCGATACCGTCTGTAAGCAGAATCACGCGATTGGTAGCGCCCGCACGAAAGTGTTTTCTCGCCTCGGTATAGCCAAGCATCAGACCGCTGTGAAGATTCGTTCCACCACCAGGCTCGAGGCAATCGATCGCATATCTCACGCCTGCGCCGGAATCCAACGGACTCGCCGGATACAACACCTGGGCACTCGTATCGAACGCAACGATCGAGACGATGTCGTTGGAGCGCAGCTTCGCCAGCATCGCGTGCAAACTTTCTTTCACGCGCGACATCTTGTCGCCGTCGGCCATCGAGCCGCTCTTATCAATCACCAAAACGAGATTCAGCGGACGCAAGTCGGTACGTTCGTCAGCTTCGGCGGTCGTGAATCCGATTTGCAGCACTGCTTCACGTTGCAAACGCGCGACTTCGCCGTTGCCCCAGCGCGTGTCGAGCGCGACAGCCTGGCCCACCTTCGGCAACGGCAGGCGGTGCTTGTGATAATTCACAAACTCTTCGACAGCGACTTCTTCGGGGATTCTGAAAACCGGAGCGGGAACGTTGTAAGTAGGATTAGACGAGGGGTACGACGATGGATAGTAAGTGCTGGTTGACGGGGCCGGTGTTGTGGAACCGGAATTAACAATCGCGCGGCTGCGGGAAACTGAGGCAGCCGAGCCGCTTTGCTGCGCTAAAACAGTCGTCCAGGAACACAAACAGAGTAGTACAAACGCGAGGCACTTCTCGAAGAAACGATAGACCTTCATCACCCTTCTCCTATTTGTCTTTGAACTTTCAGTTTGCGAGCGGGGAGCCCTGAGTAGACCGCTTGTTCTTTTGCTGCACAGATTCGGTGAGACGGATTTGAGTTGTCCGGCGAGCCAAAAAGATCTTAAGCGCGGAATTGCACGGCGTCGCCCATTTCTGTTTTTCATTGACTTCTGTCCGGCACCGTTCTATTGTGCGCCCATAAAGCGGCGCTGAACCTTAGCTCACTACCTTGCGTCAAACCTCAGTGATCGGGTCAGCAAGTTCAATCTCAGCGGTCCTTACGTCCGAGTTATGTGTCCTTATCACGCGTAATTGGGAGAATCTGATGCAAAGTCTATTAGTGTTTATTCCCGGCATGATGGGTAGCCAGCTACGAGAACATTCACCCATCGGTGCGGGTAAATTGTTGTGGTCTGAGGACATGCCGCGCACGATGAAACAGGTTGCCGCCAACCCCACGCTTTTGCAGTGGTCCAATAATCCTCATCAGCCCGAAGGAGTTCTCGATACGATCGACGTATGGATAAAGAAGATTGAGATTTGCAGGCGTTTAAGAGACGAGATGACTCGACTCGAGTCAGCGGGTGATTTTGAATACGCTGAGTTCTCTTATGACTGGCGGCAAAACATATTTGATGTCCCACAAGAGTTGGGAGAATGGTTACGCAAGAAACACGGCTTCAAGATTGACGCACAAGGGAAACAAGAACGTGAGGACGAACCGCGGCTAAACCTGATTGCACACAGCATGGGTGGCCTGGTGTCTGCAATCTCAATGAGCAGGGGCTTTATTCACCCTGAAAATGTTCGCCGATTGATCTGCATCGGAACGCCTTTTTACGGATCCCCCGGAGCGTTTCGCGGCCTGTATAGCCTCGGTTATTTGCCAGGCATGGAATGGCTGTCATGGGCCATCAACATTCGTAAGAACTGGCGCACGTGTAAGAAAAACCTGAGACACACGTTTCAATCGTTTGTCAGTACGTATCAACTGCTCCCGCACCAGTGTGACACATTCACCGATGTAAAAAACGTCGGTAAGATCAATCCTCTTGCCGGGCCGGTCCCGGTTCCGCCCCCTCACGTTGCTCCTCAGAGTGTCGTAACAGACCTTCATTCCCAGTTACTGGCTTTTGAGAACTTACTGAAAAGCCTTCCGCACCTTAAGGATCATTATCATTTTATTTTTAGTGACAATCAGCGAAATACTGAGTCTGAATATAGAGCAAGGGCGTCAGCAGCGAAGGACACCTACGAGCGTATTCGTAACCTGTCATGGGACGATGGAGATGGAACTGTGCTGGTTAAGTCCGCGACCATGCGTGATGAGTTGTCTCTCTCACGACGCCGAGTGGTGGGAGTACCACACATGGAAATGTGCAACGATAAGGACGTAGTCGATCTAGTGAAACAATATCTCGCATAGGAAAGAACGGTGGGTAATGGATTTATCCGGGGCAATTGAAATGATGAGTTACGACCCGCGATTCTCCTGGGTTAGTAACACTCCGCTGGCATACTTCAACAAGCACACCCTGGCGGTTGGCGAGCAGTTCAAGGTACTGATTCGTTACCCTCAGTGGTGGTACGGCCCGCCTTATCTGAGCATTTCCACTGCAGGAGCAAACGGAGAGCAGATATTAACGAAGGAGTTAACTCCCACGACGTTTAGTCGTTCAAGGTTGATTCCAGGACACTACAACTCCACCTACTACGGTGCAGTCGTTAACACTACGGATGAGTTGCAAATCGGTTCTTACGTAGCGCAAGCACTGGTTCCAGCACGAGAGCGCGAGATTAGTCGTGTCGGCGCCAGGCACTCGTTTGAAGTCCACGAACCTGATTTCTACACTGCGCGATTACAAGACATGATGGGTGACACCTGGGATGAGCCGGTTTATTTGGATAATCTGCAACAAGAAGAAACGGAGGACTTATTGTCTTGTCTTCCAACCGATGAGTTTCTGTCCTTCTTACCAGAAAGCACCGTACTCGATAACAGGACGATATGCCATCTTTTGGGTCCTCTCGTGACGACCTTTATGCAGTACGCGATGGGTCCGCTACCGTTTTCGATTGATTACCGTGTTTGGGTGGACGAGGCACGCCTTCCGCACATTGATCTGGTCAAATTGATCTGGCTGCTTAATGCGATAGCACCGGCCTGGGCGGACATGATGTTTTTCTCCGGGGCTTGTATAGTAGGGTCGAGAGTTGACGATCAAAGCGTGTTTCTGGGTATTGAAAGTAATTTCCCGAACGTCTTTGAAGAACGCTTCGGAACGCCGGAACAAGTCGAGTTGCCCCCTTTATTGACAACCGTTTCCAACAACATAAGGAATGAATTGAACTGTGACATAACAATGCTTCGACCCCACCGAGCCCGGATTGAGATTAGAGAATAGTCAAGTGAACAAGCGCGGCTTAACCAACTAATCCCCGAACAGTCTTATCAATCGTGCGTTTTCAAACACTAAAGCTACCGACCATTTTCTGCGCGTTGTCGCTGTTAGCAGCGCTGTGCATTTGCGTAATTGCCTCGGCTCAAACTCAACAAAAACCAGCGACTCCGGAACCGTCGGCACAGGAACGATCTTTGACTCCAGCCGAGCGGCGCGGACGGGCGATCTATTTTCGTGGCGAGACTTCGGGTAAGAAGGAAGTCATGGCGATGATCGGGGACGTGGACGTTCCTGCCACCACTGTGAATTGCGCCGGTTGTCATGGCCGCCGGGGTGAAGGCAAAACCGAAGGCGGCGTCACCGCGGGAAATCTCACGTGGAACAATCTCATCAAACCGTATGGCCACACGCATCCGAACGGGCGCAAACATGGTCCGTTCAGCGAATCATCGTTCGCGATGGCTGTGGTGCGTGGAGTCGATCCGGGCGGGAATAATCTGGTCGTTGCGATGCCGCGTTACCGCTTGTCGATCGAGGACATGAACGATCTCATCGCTTACATCAAGCGGCTCGAGTTCGATCGCGATCCGGGTTTGACGGCGGAAAGTATCGAGGTCGGTGTGCCACTGCCGACGACCCCGGCTCTCGCTGAAACAGGCCAGGCGATACGCGCGGTCACCACCGCCTACTTCGACGAGCTCAACGCGCAAGGCGGAATTTACAACCGCAAGATAAAACTACATTTCACCGACCCTGGCGCGACGGATCCGGCCACTGGTTTACGCAACTTGATGAACGGTGGTCAGGTCTTCGCATTCGTCGGTGGCTTGAGTGCCGGTGCTGACAAACAGATCGCGTCACTCGCGCGCGAAGAGGAGATTCCGTTCATTGGACCAGCCACGCTGTTGCCACAAGCCGAACAGCCACCGAATCGATACATCTTTTACTTGCTGCCGGGAGTGAGAGAACAAGCGAGCGCGCTGGTCAACTTTGCGGACCAGCAGTTTGGGTTGAAGAAACAACATTCAGCAATAGTTTTTCCGACAACCGAGTTGCCTTCAGCGGCCGGTGAAGCCGCTCTGGAACGCGCGAAACAAGCAACCGGAACTGATGCGACGAAGGTGCCTTACGCGACCGGAAGTTTCGATGCGAACAAGGTCGCGCAGCAGTTAAAGACTGAGGGCACAACCGCAGTATTCATCTTCGGCAGCAGTAGTGAAATTGAAAGTTTTGTGCAAGCCGCAAACGCCTTGCAGTGGACTCCTTATGTCTTTTCACTCGGCGTCCTGGCGTCGAGAGATCTGGCCAAGAGTCTTCCCGCGCCTTTCTCGAGGAAAGTTTTCCTTTCATTTCCGACAGTACCGGGAGACGTCAAAACACTCGGCGTTGCCGAATTTGGCGGGCTGGTCGAGAAGTATAAGCTTCAGACTAAACACACGGCCGCACAACTCGCGGCGCTCGCTGCGGCAAAGGTTTTTGTCGAGGCTCTCAAGCGCTCCGGCGCGGATCTGAGCCGCGAACAACTCATCACGTCTTTGGAGAGTCTTTACGACTACGACACGAATTTCCTGCCGAAGCTCATCTTTGGTCCAAACCGCCGCGTTGGCGCCGCCGGCGCTTACGTGATCACGATCGATTCGGAGACAAAGGAGTTTGTGTCGGCAGGCGCTTGGGTCGGAGCGAACTAATTGTTATGGCCCAGACTTCCAGGCTGAAAGAGACACTGATAAACTGCGACTGAAATGACGATGAGAAAACGAGCAGTGGTCTTCGCGTGTGTCGGGATACTAACGTTCCTGATGGGCGTCGGGCTGCCACGGTTTAGATCCGGCGCCGTTCCGCAGCCGCGTCAGCTCACGCCATGGGAGGTCCTTCTTTCATTTGAGAATCAGGATCTCGAAGGTCTAAGCAAAGAATCCCGAGCCAAAGTCACTGTCGCGGCTAACGCCGTTACCGGCCAGCAAGAGGTAGCCGATTCCCATTTTTTTATTCCCGCCCTCTTTCGAACGATTTCAAATACCGCCGGTGAGAAGCAGTACATCCTGGTCGAAGACGGAGCTCTGACAAACATCCCGGATCAGTCGCGGATGCGCGTTCATCTTTTTGACGCCAACGGCCGGATACTAAGCAGTGACAACTTCGGCGCCGGGTGGCGCACCGTCCTGACCGGATTTCGGGTGCGGAAGGTTTCTGTCTTAAACAGTGAGGCTTTGGTGGTTGATACCGATTATTGTTTCGGTGGATCTCCGGGGCAGCAGTACTACGCAGTAGTCGGAAACCGCCTCATGTTGGTGTATCTGGAACAAGACGGACGATTCGAGGCAAATGGTTATTCTCACCGGAACCAGACCATTGGACCACTTCTCAATCGTTCTGCCGACGATTGGGAAAAGGCGTTAGGTTCTGTCCATGAAGCAGAGGTACTGTCAGCGCTTCTCTGGCTCGGCGGTGACCATTGGAATGGTCAGCCGCCGCCGTACAACGAGGACGAAGCCGAGGCAAAGAAGGTTTCTTCACTGCGGTCTCGTGACGCAGTGCGCAAACGGCTCCTTGCGCTAAGCGAATCCGACAACTGGTGGATCAAACCAGCAGCCACGTCAGCTTTGGAAAGCGCCGTCAACTCTTCGGTGCGACGTAACTCTTCCGCGCCTTGACCACCAGCTTGCCGCGCGACTTCTCGATACCGTTCCCCACTTCAATCTTCAGTTTTCGCACGCTTCCATCGCGCGCCTTATTCGTGGACACGAAAGACAAACTGTAGCGCGTGCGGAGGTGCGTGATTAGCGTGATGAACGAGCGATCGAGTTCTTCGGGACGGTCGTGCATGATTTCGCCGCCCGTTTCGTCGGCGAGTTTTTGAATGTCGAGATAACTCGCACCCGCAACACGGCCTAATCGCGTGGCCCAACGCATCATTCCGTTCTCGGCCATCTGTTCCGGCGTTTTTGGAATTATGCCGCACACTACACTGCCGGATTCAAAAACTGAATGTGTAGCGGCCTTATGTGACGGACCACTGCGGCAGTCCCAGTTTCGCGTAACGCCAGTGATTAAGATGATCACGCGACGGCCGTTTGGATTGGCCGCGTCCATCATGTAGTTCGCCGCCTTGTCGAGTGCGATGTTCAAACAATGATCGGCCCGTTCGTCGTGCGGCGGCACGTAGTTGAGAGCCGAATCCACCGCCCTGCGGTCGCGCGTGAACTCCTGCCGAAGCTCCACGCGATCGTGGTAAGTCATCACCGCGACTTCATCGCTAGGCTTGAGACGTAACACTGCGTCTCTGGCCGCGGCTCTCACTTCCTCACCAAACGGATCCAAACAACCACCACGGTCGATAAGCAGCAAAACAGACAGCGGCAAACTGTCCTGACTGAAGTGCGTGATCGTTTGCTTCTTGCCGTCCTCGTCGATGAGAAAGTCTGTTTGCGTCAGGCCGCCAATGACACGCGCGGTATTTTTCTGAAGCACGAGCGCATCGACGGTGACGAGATCGACGTCGGTCTTTATTACTTCGGCTACTTTTACGTCGGCTTCAGCGCGGGTAGGTCCTACCCTTCGCTCGCGATTCTGCGGCAGCGCCGGCGAGATCAAAAAAGCGGCAATTGCCAGGGATACGATCAGGAAAAGGAGAGAGAGCTTTGAGCGCGTCGGGATGAGTTTCATAGCACCTCCTCGAGCTGTAAATAACAGTTACCGCTGATGGTGCGGCAACGCGGGAGAGTGCATCGGACCAATCCGGAGAGAGTTTGAATTGGCCGAATAATAGATCGGTTTTCGTGTTTTGAGTAGGTTTTTTGTGCGCTGGTTAGCGCGCGTCGCCAATCATGGCGAGACTCGCCCAGTAGTATGGATGTTGATGATCGGGCGATCGTCTAATCGCCAACACACTTTGACGTAGCGCACGCGTGCTGGAAACCGGAGTCCGATTCCCCGGCTTGATCGAAGAATAAAAAT
>DATNJO010000364.1:0-3294 GCA_035603895.1 Pyrinomonadaceae bacterium | reverse complement strand
CGCCTGACGAACTCTGCTCGGAGTACTTTCTGACCTCGGCACAGATCGAGGTGACGGCGCACTGCAACTGGGGTTGTACCTTTTGTCCTGTGTCGACCGACAGGAAACCGAAGGCTACGATGCCGATGCCGCTATTCGAAGAGATTATCGAGAAGATCTCGCCTTACAAAACGATCCGCTGCGTCACCTTTCATTTTTTCAACGAGCCAACGCTCGATCCGTTTTTCGAAGATCGCATTGCCGTGCTCCAGTCGTACGGCATACCGTTGTGGCTCTTCACTAATGCGACGCGCCTCAACGAGAAAAGGATCGAAATGCTGAAGCGGCCTGGCGTGCTCGGGCGTCTCGTGGTGAATCTTCCGGCATTAAAAGAGGAAGAGTTCCGTGAACTGACGCAGTCAAAGATGTATGCGGCGACGATTAACAATCTCGACCTCGCCATCGCAGCGGGACTCCCGATCGAGATCGCGGTGACAGGAACCGGCGACGAGGTGACTCGTCGCATCAGCGAACTGCGTGAGAGGTACGAATCGCCCACGGTTAAGATTAAGGCGACGCTGACTGCAGATCGGGCCGGTACACTCGCGGGCCGCTACAATGAAGCAGTCTGGGTCGACGGCCGTTTGACAGGCTGTGCATGGCCAGTGAACCACGCGTACTTTTCGGTCACTGGCGATATGTTCATCTGCTGTAACGACTACTACCAGCGCGAAAAGTTCGGCAACATTCGATCGGGATCAGTGCACGAGATCATGACAAGTCCAGAGGCCATTCTTTTACGACGACGTGTCTTCGGAGTAGCGGATGCGCCCGGCGATTACGTTTGCCGTAGCTGCCACGATCAGCTAATGGATTTCCCACGCCGCCAGTTCCGGCCGCTCGCGAGTTTCCCGGTGCTCCAGTCTTGCGGAACGGCAGGGGGCTGTCATGAATGACATCGTGCGCATCTGGTATGTTTCCGCACAGAGGCTGTGCAACTTTCGTTGTTCGTACTGTGTCTCGATCAACGACTACGCGAAAAGCAATACTACGGATTGGCTCGAGCCCGAAGACCAGGAACAGTTCAAGAAGATCGTCAACTGGATCGCTGAACGCCCGTTCCGCGTGGGCGTCAGGCTCGCGACTCTCGGCGAGCCTTTCACATCACCACTTTTTTTGTCGCAAGCAGCATGGCTGACTACGCGTCCGAACGTCGCCTTCGTTGAGTTGCTGACGAACGGATCGCTCCTTAAGCAACGACTCGACAGACTTGACCGTGACGGTGACATCAGCAAGGTTTCGCTCTGGATCACACATCACCACACCGAGATCAGCGTTTTGCGATTCATCGAAAACGCGCGATATGCGCAGGAGAAATACGGCTGCTTTGTCGTGGTGAATGGTCTACTCTTTCCGGATAACGCCGAGACCATCATGGAGTTGAAGCAGGCTGCGGAAGAGCAGGGGCTTCGCTTCAATCTGGACCTGGGTTATGACCCTTTCACACCGCACGGCGCAAACACCGAACTCGGGGCGATGGTACCCATCCTCAAGCGTGAGGACGACGGGATCGATCGCGCTGTCCGACTCGGCGCGAATCCGGAAGTCCTTAGCCTTACCTTGCGGGCGATGAAAGACCTCCGCAACCAGTCGTGCTGCGCCGGCCACAGTTATTTCTACATCGGCATCCGCGGTGACGTGTACAGGTGCTCTCGCTATCAAGTGCTCCACAAGAACCGTATTGGCAACGTCCTTGACGACGGCTTCGAGTTTAATCCGAACGGACAACGATCATCGCCCTGCGAAGCCGGGTTTGGCTGCGTAAACAAGGAAGACTTTTTGAACCTTCGACAAGAGCAATTTGAGGCGGGCACAGCGACACCTAGTCTTGGGTGGGTACAAAACGGCTGATGCGTGTAGAAGATTCGACGTCCCCCGAATACGACGATCTCGTCAATAGAGGAATCATCGTCCTGCCTATCGGTGCAATCGATGGGCATGGCCCACATCTACCGCTATCCAGCGACACGATCATTTCGACTTACCTGGCCCATCAGCTCGAAAAGCACGTTGACGCGCTGGTGCTCCCCGTGATTCCGTACGGTCTGAAGACCGATCCGCCTGCGAGCGGCGGTGAGTTCCCGGGCGCGATCAACTTGCGGGCGTCGACGTTGACAAACTTGGTGCTCGACGTGTTGCGTGCGTCTTACCGGCAGGGTGCTCGCCGGTTCCTCATACTCGATTCACACATGGCAAACCTCGGCGCGGTTCGAGAGTCAGTACACCTATTCATGGAAGGGGCGCCAGATGCTCGCATCATGTCAGTCATGTGGTGGGATGTGACCTCGGAGGAGACTCGAAACGAGATCGCCCGTGAGACCAACGTCAGCCGCAAAGACGATCACCACGCAGGGATGGTGGAGACGAGCCTGGTTATGCACATCGCCCCGAATTTGGTGCGACATGAGCTCCTCGCGGACGACAGCATTGCGCGTCGCGCGACCTACCTCATACTCCCGGTCCCAGAGTCGCTGAAGACGAGAACAGGCGTCGTGTATCGCGCCAGCAAGGCGAGTCCGGCGATCGGCAAGCGCTTACTGGACGAGATGGTTTCGAATCTTGTCGATGCCGTTAAGCTCGAGCTGTTGGATCCTTATGATCGCTCCGAGTGACTCACGACTGCCACGGCTGATTGCGATCGATGTCGATGGGACGCTGCTGGGCGCAGGCTTCGCGGTTAGCGACCGTACTGCGAGGGTGCTGAAGCGGGTGGCAGCCGCTGGGAGTGTCATCGTGCTCGTCACGGGCCGTTCACCACGAAAACTCACGCGCGTGTTCGCGGAGTTAGGAACGCGGTATGCCGCGATTTGTGCGAATGGAGCAATCGTTTTTCACCCGGCTGAGGATCAGCCACGTTCGTGCCGGATGCTGGAGCCAGCGCAGGCACGCGAGGTGTGCAGGTTGATTCAGGAACAGGTGCCGGAAGTAATGTTCGCTGCCGAAGTAGACGGCCGGCTGCTACACAATCCAGGATGGCCACTACGCCACGAGGATCCAGACATCGCCCGTGCGGTCAGGCTTGAAGAGTTGATAGCAACGCAGCTAGTTAAACTACAAGCGCGCGCGCCGGGACATAACTCCGACTCTTTCAACAAACTGGTAACGGATGCGGTGGGCCATTTAGTGGAAGCAACCTGCCCAGGTTTTGAAGGTCTCGTCGAAATGACACAGCGCGGCGTGACGAAAGCGAGCGCGCTTGTTGCTTTGGCGGAGGAGCTGGGAATCAAGAGTGCTGACACGCTCGCATTTGGAGAT
>DATNJO010000363.1:0-9303 GCA_035603895.1 Pyrinomonadaceae bacterium | reverse complement strand
GCGCACGCCAAAGGCCTGGTCTGTTTGACCGGCAGTGATGATGGACCACTGGCGCGCATCATTCAGCGCCAGGACGCGAGTACAGCGAAAGATGCGCAGCAAAGTGTTGAGTGGTTGCAGGACGTGTTTGGCAAGAAGAATGTCTACGCCGAGTTGCAACGCCATTTCGATCGCGACGAAGAAGCCCGCAACCAGGCAGTGATCGAACTGGCGCGCCGCAATCGTTTGCCGCTCGTGGCGACCAACGGCGTGTGTCATGCCACGCCCGATCGCCGCGAGGTTTCGGATGTCTTTACCTGTCTGCGCAATCACGTGCGTCTGGAAAACGCCGGCCGTCTACTCGCCCGCAATTCGGAACGCCATCTGAAGTCATGCGCCGCGATGGCGAAGCTCTTCGAGGATCTGCCGGAAGCTATTGCCAACACGACTGAACTTTCGTCGCGTTTGAAATTCACGCTCGAAGAGCTCGGTTACGAGTTTCCCAAGTATCCGGCGCCGGCGGGCGAGACGATGGCTTCGTTTCTACGCCAGCGCACGGAAGAAGGTGCGCGCGGGCGTTACACGGGGCTGCATGGTGCGCCGACTTACGAACGAGCGCAGCCACAACTCGAACGCGAACTAAAACTGATCGAGAAGCTCAAACTCGAAGGTTACTTTCTGATCGTTTGGGACATCGTCGAGTTCTGCCGGCGCGAGGGAATCCTGGTTCAGGGACGCGGCTCGGCCGCGAATAGCGCCGTCTGTTATTCACTGGGCATCACGGCTGTCGATCCGATCGGCATGGATCTCTTGTTCGAACGTTTTCTTTCCGAGGAACGAGGCGAGTGGCCGGACATCGATCTCGACCTGCCGAGTGGTGAGAAAAGGGAAAAAGCAATTCAGTACGTCTACGAGCGGTACGGAAAATTAGGCGCGGCCATGACGGCCAACGTCATTACGTATCGCGGGCGTTCTGCGGCGCGTGAGGTCGGCAAGGTGCTGGGCTTTGACGACACCACGTTGTCGCAGCTTGCGGGTCTGGTCCATACGTGGGAATGGAAAGACCCGCAGGATTCCAGCGAGCGGCAGTTTCAGGCTGCCGGGCTCGATTTGCAGAACCCACGAATCAGGAAGTTCTTCCAGCTTTATCAAATGGTCCAGGATTTACCCCGCCATCTGGGGCAGCACTCCGGCGGCATGGTCATCTGTCAGGGACAACTTGACTCGATCGTGCCGCTCGAACCGGCCGCGATGCCGGGACGTGTGGTAGTGCAATGGGACAAAGAAGATTGCGCGGATCTCGGATTGATCAAAGTAGATCTGCTTGGGTTGGGAATGATGGCGGTGCTGGAAGATTCAATTCAACTGATTAGCGATGATTACGGCGAGAACGTCGATCTCGCTCACTTGCCGCACGACCCGAAGGTTTACAAGGCACTGCAACAGGCCGACACCATCGGTCTGTTTCAAGTCGAAAGCCGGGCCCAGATGTCCTGCCTGCCGCGGCTGCGGCCGGAAAAGTTTTACGACATCGTGGTCCAGGTGGCGATCATTCGCCCTGGCCCAATCGTGGGCAACATGGTCCATCCTTATCTCAAACGCCGGCAAGGTAGGGAAATACCGACTTATGCTCATCCCGCGTTGGAGCCAATCTTAAAACGCACGCTCGGCGTGCCGCTGTTTCAGGAGCAATTGCTGCGAATGGCGATGGTGTGTGCCGGCTTCACCGGTGGTCAGGCCGAAGAATTGCGCCGGGCCTTTGGTTTCAAACGTTCGGAAGCGCGCATGAAGACGATCGAAGTAGAACTGCGCGCCGGCCTGAAGCGAAATGGCATCGTGGGCAAAACTCAGGACGAGATCGTGCAGTCGATCAGTTCGTTTGCGCTTTACGGTTTTCCGGAATCACACGCGGCGAGTTTTGCTTTGCTGGCGTATGCGAGTGCGTATCTCAAATGTAATTACCTGGCGGCGTTCACGGCCGCCATGCTCAACAATCAGCCGATGGGGTTTTATCAACCGTTCACGCTGATTAAAGATGCGCAACGCCACGGATTGAAAGTGCTGCCGGTCGACATTACCTGCTCTGACTGGTTGTGCACGCTGGAAAGGCTGGAAACGAGAGCGGGATTGGGAGAGGGGGAGAAAGCGGTCGGGGACCGGGTGACATGGGGAGTTGGCCCAGTTTCCGATCGTCACATCTCCTCCTCTCCCAATCTCGCTCTGCGTCTTGGGCTGAGATATGTCAAAGGTCTTAGCGAGCAAGCCGGCCGCGCCATCGTGCGCGAGAAAACCGCCGGTCCCTTTGCCGGCATCGACGACCTGCGCAACCGTGTTCCCGAACTACGCAAAGACGAGTTGCGAAAGCTGGCCGCCGTCGGCGCGCTCAATTTCCTGCAAACACCTTCAGTTCACCGGCGTGATGCGTTGTGGCAAGTAGAACGCGTCGCGCGCCCACCGGGAGAACTGTACGAACAACTGCTGGAACAAGATGGCAACTCACCGCTCGAGTCAATGACCTTACCCGAACGAGTTGACGCTGATTTCCGTGGCACTGGTCTAACGATCGGGAAACACCCGGTGGCTTATCACCGGCAAAAACTGAATCGGCTAAAGGCACTGCGAGCAGTCGATCTTCGTAAGCTACGCGATGGCAACTACGTGCGCGTGGCCGGTTGGGTGATCGTTCGCCAACGACCCGGCACAGCCAAAGGGTTTGTGTTTTTAAGCCTGGAAGATGAAACCGGCGTAAGCAACATCATCGTAACGCCGCAACTCTTCGATCGCTACCGGCGCGAGCTCGTCAGTTACCCGTTTCTCTTAATCGAAGGATCCTTGCAAAACCAGGACAACGTAATCTCAGTGAAAGCAAGCCGGATAGAACCACTTCCTTTTCAAGTCGTAGCGGCCCCTTCTCACGATTTTCACTAGAAACGGTTTCAGGCGGGACGCGCAGCAGTTCGCGGCGGCGATTCGATCAAACCCTGGACCACTTGGGCCACTTGCGATAACGGTTTCGGCTTTCGCAAGAACGCATCAGCGCCACAACGCCGTGCTTCGTCTTCAACTTCAGCCGATCCATAAGCCGTCAAAACGATAATCCGCGTTTGCGGGTTGTGCTCTCTGATCGTCCGGATCATCTCGAGGCCATCGGAGTTGTTTGTCAGACTCAAGCGCAAATCCTGGATAACAACCTTGTACTCCGACGAGCCGAGCAGCTTCTCAGCTTCTTCCATCTCGCTCGCTGTGTCCACCTTGTAACCGTGCAGGGAGAAATACTCACTCATTGAAAAGCAGATCGCTTCTTCGTCGTCGACGACCAGCAGGCGAGGCACTGGCTTTTCCCGGACGTTGTCGTTCCGAGACAGCCACATTTGTCTCAACTTACCAGAGACTTTCTTAAGAGTTCCAAATCGGTTCTGCTTCACGGGTCCCACGGAAACTGCGCCACCAGAGCGGGCACGAGGCTCGGGACTGGCGGGTTATGTTATCAACTGAATCTTGTCGCTTCCCCTTGGTCGTTAACGTACAAACTCAGTGCACAGTTTCACCCCGGCCTGCCACCGCAGAGAAGCGGTATGCAAGCGAAGAACCGAGGCGTATCCGTAAAGATCAGAGTACGGCGAGGGCGAGTGTGTAAAACACGGTGTACTCCAGCGAGCCATCCAAAGATCGTAAAGTTGTTTAGCTCCGGTTGAACTCATCGTTTTCTTCTCCGCACGGTAACGATGAGAATCGGGCAACGGCTGGTCGCCGTTTGGGGTAAAAACGATTCGTTGCCCGACCCGAATGCTAGATTGGTATTGCTGCCCTTACGTTGGGACGCTGGGGGACAGGGACGTTGATTTTGCCGGAAATGCTCTGCGAGGCTGGCTTAGTAATGATGTAAAGCAAGACTTCGCAAACCTCACGTGTGCCGGTTCCAATCGTGTTGCCCGTTTCATCCTGTAGTGCGTAGATCTGCCCGTTTCCGTCCAGGGGAAGAATCATTGGTTTCGCATACATTCTCTGCAATCTCCTTACCCGGGCCGTTTGACGAATCCGTTTGCGCTAGCAAGACAAACGGCGAAAGTCATGACGCCGCGGTTAACGACTTCTGACTATTCCGCCGCTGGGTTTGATTTGAACCGTTTCCGAACTGCACCGGCAATGCCCAGCAAACCGGTTCCAAGCAGCAGCATGCTGGTTGGTTCCGGAACAGCGCTACCGGTGATTTGTCCCTGCACCGTGGTGATTCCATTGTTGGAAGCCGGCGGTACAAGATTCAGTGGATTGTTCGTGATTGCATACTGAATTCCACCGATGGTCACCGATGTCACTGTGAAGTTGACCACTCCTGTGCCGGAATTACTGGCGCTGAAGGTGCCACTGAACGTCGCCGAAAAGCTGTCGCTTCCAGCGATCGGTACTGTTTGTGTAATAGTGAGTGTAAAGGTGCCGCTTGCTGCGATGACACCAGTGCCGCTCACAAAAGTTTGAAAGTTTCCGAAACTCGTACCGGTTGGAGTGCTCAACGAGGTCGAACCCAGACCTGTGAACGTGATCATGAGCGCGTTGCCCATGCCTCCAAGAAAGGTGACCGAGTTAGTGCCGCTGCCAGAGCAACCAGCGCAGGTAAATGTACCTGAAGTGGTAAAAGTCACGGGATCTGCTTTCGCTTCAGTCTTGCCAAAAGCAACCATGACCACAACCAGCAGAGCACTCATAACAGTTGCTTTTATGATACTCGCCATTTTTGTTCCCCTTTAATTCCCCAAGTCATCGCCGTCCGCACTACGTCGACAAGCAACCTAAATCGCTCGGGTCAATGGCACCCAGTTACAAGTTAATGTTTCCACATCTGTGGGCAATACAGATGTGGAAACACGTTTTTGCACGAACCGAAAAGAGTTTTAGCTAACCCCTACTATTCTTTTCGGGCAAATCTTTTGCGGAACGCTGTCGCGACTCCGACTAATCCAGTTCCGAGAAGCAACATGCTTGCCGGTTCCGGTACTTCAGTGACCGTTAGCGGATCCTTATCAGAGCCGCCATTCTGGAATCCGCGCATGCGAACCAGAATGCTATTGAAAACGCTCGCCTCAGTGTTTCCGTTAAGGCTTGCGAGAGTCAAAGTAAAGGTTACTGTCGCTCCGGTCGGTGTGCCTCCGTTGGGACTGCCACCGCCGTTGTAATCATTACCGGTCGCACTGATTAAATGAGTGCGAGTGCCGTCGGGAGCAACGCTTCCGGTCCAACCAGTTGGTGCTGGTCCGAATAGAGCGAAGTTCGCATTGGTTGTGGTGAAATTATTGACGGTGGTTCCTGGGGTAAGGTTGAAGGCAACCGCCGTTAAAAATCCACCATTCGCTGCCGGACTGGTATTGGTCATCGTAATCGTGAACGTGTTACCGCTCAGGCTTACTGACGCAGCACACAGTGCCGGGCTGTCAGGCGCGCAGATTCCGACAGTAGTGGCCTGCGCACTTGAGCCGTATGCAAGGCTGACGAAAGCAAAGATCGCCAGCGCGAGTAAGTGTTTAATTTGTAAATGCCGGGGCATCTTTTTGGATCTCCTGGGAAGGTTTATTGCTTTAGCTTTGTGGTGACTGGGCTTCAGCTAGTTTCAAAATTTGAATGACAACCTAAACTAAACGACGAATGTACGGTGCCTCCCGGATTAGGAGACACGTTTTCAAAAACTTCCCGAACGCAGACGCGTCGAGACCGCACGAATTTAAAGGCTTGGAGACGAGAGCACTGCGGGGCAAGTGCGTGCTCAGACATTACCAGCCAGAGGACTCCCGGTCGGGTCAGGAGTAAATCACATTGGCACGTGCCAAAACTCTAGCAAAACTTGGGCCAACATTGTGATCGGAACTGTACATTAGGAACAACGCGGATTTCCGCGTTCAAATGGACCAGGGGAATCTTGCGGTGGGCCAGTGTGTCCAGAATCCAGATGCAGTGTCTAGACTTTAGACGGGTTTATTTGGTGCTTCTTGATCTTCTGATAAAGCGAGCTTCGCGGGATGCCGAGCCGCTTCGCGGCCTTCTCAACCCGGCCTCGTTCCTCTATGAGAACACGTTCGATGTGCTGCTTTTCGAGTTCGAGGAGCGTGAGTCGCGAGTCAAGAAACGGTGAACCAACTTGCGTGTGACCATCGAAGTGAAGGTCGTTGATAGTGATTGTTTTCTGGTCACTCAACAGGACCGCGCGTTCGATAACATTGCGCAGTTCGCGAATGTTGCCGGGCCATGAATAGGCTTGCAATGCCTGGATTGAGTTCTCGTCAAGATGGAGTTCACCTCGGCCTAAGTCGGCGGAAACTTTGTCGAGCAGATATTGGGCCATCGTAGGAATGTCTTCGACGCGTTCTCGCAGCGCCGGAAACGAAAGTGGAATCGTGCTGATGCGGAAATAGAGATCGTCGCGGAAGCGTTTCTCGCGGACCAGTTGGCCCATGTCCTGATGTGTTGCTGCGATAAGCCGTACGTCGACCTGGCGATCGCGCACGTCGCCGACGCGGCGAAAACGTTTCTCTTCGAGCACCTTCAAAAGCTTTGGCTGGATTTGCAAATCGACGTCGCCGACTTCGTCGAGGAAGATCGTGCCGCGATGGGCCACTTCAAACAGTCCCTGCTTCGACGCGGTCGCGCTCGTAAAGGCGCCTTTTTCGTGACCGAAGAGTTCGGTCTCGAGCAGTTCGCGCGAGAGTCCGGCGCAATTAAGATCGACGAATGCTTCTTCAGCGCGCGGGCTGTTGTCGTGTAACCAGCGCGCGAGTACGCCTTTGCCGGTTCCCGTCTCGCCCAGAACCAGTACCGGGCTTTCAGTCGGCAATATTTTCTTCGCTTGGTCTCGCAGCGCGCGGATCGCGGAACTCGTTCCGATGAACGGGTCGATCGCCTGCCGCACCTGGCGCGATTTACTGGCGAGTTGCTTGTGATGATTGCGCTGTTTTTGGAGTAAACGCTGAAGAATGACGAGCAGCGTTGGTAATTCCAGGGGCTTGGTCAGGAACTGTTCCGCGCCTTCTTTGATCGCCCGTACTGCTAAATCAATCGAGCCGTGCGCCGTCAGGACGAGCAGCGGAATTCCGGAGTCGATCTCTTTGAGACGCGGCAACAGATCGAGCGCCGTCCCATCGGGAAGCATGTAATCGGCGACAACGATGTCCGGTCTGGAAGTACGAAAGATGTGCTGAGCGTCCTGGCAGCTCTCCGCCTCTTCGATCTCGTATCCGTGCTGTTCGAGAAAATCACGGATGCCGAATCTGACTCCCGACTCATCGTCGACAACCAAGACCTTGTTCCTGGACATTTTTAACTGTCTTCCTCCGTCGGTGTTGGGAAGCGCGCTATCATACATGCTCCGCCGTTCGGATTGTTTCCGGCGATCAACTTACCTCCGTGTTCCTGCATGATGCGGTGAGCGATAGCCAAACCTAGCCCGGTCCCGCCGCGCCGTTTTGAAAAGAATGGTTCGAAAATCTTGGGAATGTCCTGTTCGAGAATGCCGGGTCCGGAATCCTTGATCGCGCATTGGACCCAGTCGTGGCCACCGTCGATTACGCGGCGCGCTTCAACAATCACAACGCCGCCTTTGGGCGAATGTTGAATCGCATTCTCGATCAAGTTTACAAAAACTTTCGACAATCGCCGCCGGTCGATGCGAATTTTTGGTAAGCCATTCGCGACGTCGCTTTCAAGTTTCACCTGGGCCACTCCCGCTGCCGGCAGACACGCCTTGATGGACCGGACAGTCATCTCTTCGATGGGGACCAGGAAGAGTTCACCGCGGAACGGTTTGCCGTATTCCAACAGTTCTTCCATCAGCACTGTCAAACGGCCAATTTCGTCGCGCAGAACGTTGGTATAGCGCAGGTATTCGGTGCGATCGCTAAATCTCGTCTCAAACGCGTCGAGGATCGACGAAATGCCAAAAAGCGGATTCCTGACTTCGTGGGCCACGCCCGCCACGAGCGAACCCAGCAACGACATCATCTCGCTCTGCCGCAACGACGCTTCGAGTTCAGCGCGTTTGCTAATGTCCTGCGCGATGAGAATCACGCGCTCGCGCACCGAGCCAAATTCGTTGATTTGGTAAAGTGTGATGGCCCACGTTTTTCCACTCGCGCCGTCTTTTACTTCCTCGGAGACGGGTGCGGGATTTTCGCGAAACCTTTCGATCAACTCGGCGGCTTTTTTCCACGGTTGATTGTCGCCGAGTTCGCCCACCAGCCGGTCCACGAGTTCTTCTGCTGCGACACCCGCGATCTGTTCGGCCGCCAGATTCGAACGTTTGATGGCGCCCGCCAGATCGACGATCAGCACGGGAAACTCCATCGCGTTGAAGGTTTGGCGCCATTCTGCCGCGGACTGTTGCAGCGACGTGTGCAACCGTTGCTGTTTCTCGTCGAGCAGCTTTCGTTCGGTGACGTCGTTGACGATCACGAGCTTGCTGTTTTTGCCGTCGAACACGACCGGATGCGAGCTCATCTCGACGTAAATCGTCTTTTTTTCGCGCGTCTGATGGCGCCACGGACTGGAAATCACCAACTCGTCCGGGTCGGCGGCGTTCTTGATCAGGAGCGTCGGAATGTCTTCCTCGGGTCGAAGATCGTTAATCGTCATCGAAAGAAATTCGTCGCGGGTATAGCCGTAGGTACGCGTCGCGGCTTCGTTCACCGCTAAGAACCCAAACGTCTCTTCGTTAAAAACCCAGATCGGTTGCGGTGTTGATTCAAACAGCAACCGGTAACGCTCTTCGGAGTCGCGCAGTGCTTCCTCGAAGCGCTTTCGTTCGGTGATATCGCGCGCCAACCCGCGAAAGCCGATGGTCTCGTCGAGTTTCTTGATTGGCGACAAAATCAGGTCGAGCCAGCGGTCTTCACCGGCAGCAGAATGCGCGAGAAATTGATGGCGCACCTCGTGCGAGTCCTTAAGACCGCCCGCAAAACCGTTGTTTTCCGGAATCACGCCAAAAAGCGCGAAGAACGAGTTGCCAATAATCTCTTCCTGGTTGCGGCCCAAAAACTTTTCGCCCGCGAGATTGATGCTCGTCAAACGGCCGGTGAGATCCTGAGTGAAAATGACATCGCTGGCTTGCTCGACGAGATCGCGGTAACTCGCTTCGAGACGCGACCGTTCCAGCAGACGCGAAACCTTGGCAATTAACCGCGTGGAGTCGCAGGGAATCTCGAGGTAATCGTCGGCGCCGGCGCGCAACCCCTCGACGACTGTTTCGGTGTCTTTCTGATGCGCGCTAATCAAAAGGATAGGAACGGTTTTGAGTTCACTATCGGCGCGTACGTGGCGGCAGAAATCCAACCCGTTCATCAACGG
>DATNJO010000362.1:0-3303 GCA_035603895.1 Pyrinomonadaceae bacterium | reverse complement strand
TGGACCCGAGCTACGATCAGTTCGAGCGTAACCCTTACATGAAGCTCAAACTCGAAGATGCGATACATCTCCTCGGACCAGGTGATTTCGTTTGTAGTCACACGCCATGCAAAGCTGCCGATGCGAGTCAGATGTTGTGCTTCAGCGAGGAACGCTTCACTTCGCTTCAGCGTCGCTTCGCTCAATGCCCGCTCGATCGCAATGCTGGCAATGTGTGTCACCTGCGCGATGAGATCTTGCTGAACTTGCGTCGGGCTTGCAGGACTGGTTTGGAAAATGGCGAAAGTTCCCATCACACGTCCGTCTCGCGCCAAAATCGGCGTCGACCATTGCGAGCGGAAGCCGTGGGCGAGCGAGAGCGGTCGAATGGCACACGATTGAAAGAGTGGATCCGATTCAAAATCTGTCACGATCACCTGCGTCTTAGTAAGGGCTGCTACGCCGCATGGTCCGACTTCCAGAGAAACAGTCAGACCTTCACAGGGATCATTGAAGGTCCGGGGGAGGCTGGGTACAGCTCCTATCCGGAACTTCGGACCACTCCAATCGATCAAGTAAACGCCGCAGTGACAATCGGCTGAAGTGTCTTCTACAAATTTGCACAAAGCGGTGAGAACGTCGGTGAGTGGGCAGCTCGAGGCCACCATCTCCAGCAGTCGCTTCTCACCGGCGAGCTGAGCCTCGGCCCGCTTACGATCGTCGATGTCAGCTAGCAAGAAGCACCAGCGTAGGATCCGGCCGTCTGTATCTTTCAAGGGGAAGCCACGCACGTGGAACCACCGATAGACGCCATCAGCACGGCGATGCCGAGACTCGAGCTCGTAAGCATCACCGCTTTCCAAAGCTTTTCGCAGGGATTCAATCGTGGGAGCCAGGTCGTCGGGATGAACTACGTCTGAGTTGGCCCAACCTGCTAATTCTTCAAAGGACTTGCCGGTGTAATCCAGGACTGGTTGGTTCAATGCTTCGACTTCGCCGGTGGGCGTCATGACAGCGACTAGCGCTGGGATGCTCTCGACGATCAGTTGAAAGTTAAGATCAGGGGCGCGTACCGCTTCCTCGGCGTGCTTGAGTCGCACGGTGAGTTCGTTCTCCCTCGCAGTCCTCTCATGTCGAGGTTCCACGACATGAGGATGCGCCACTCAACGCGCAATGTCCATCATACTTTAGTATCGGTTTGCGGCTGAAGACAGGTAAATTCCGCGCGTGGGAACGCTTTCAGCCTTCAGATCCACTATCACTCAATAAAGGTAGCTAATACCATGGTATCGATCGATACCTTCGTCTAATAGATGCCTCTCTCCTCTCGTGCTGTAATCCGCATGTGTTCAATTATCCGTTCAAATCGGGTTAGTGCAACGGGAGGTTTCACTAGAGTGGTGCTTTTGAAGAACGGCGAAAATTCACCGGAGACAAAACATGAAAAACGAAACTCGCACGGCAACAAGCACGAAGCAAATACATCTTACGCGGCGCTCACCGCAGTATTGGCGAGTAGTTAGGCGAATATTGGAAGGGGCACACGATAAGAAACAGGAGGAAGCTATGAATACTAACAAAGTACGGAGTAACGACGCGACTAAAGATGCGAGCGGGAAAGTCGATATGAAGCTTGAGGTCGACATCATCCCCGTGTCCGACGTCGACCGATCCAAGCGGTTCTACGAACGCCTGGGTTGGAGGTTCGACGATGATGTCAGCCCGCTAGACGGCCTTCGCATCGTCCAGTTCACGCCCCCGGGCTCCGGGTGCTCGGTCACATTCGGCAAGGGAATCACGGCGGCCGCGCCTGGTTCGGCCGAGGGCGCGCTGGTGGTCTGCGACATCGAGGCGGCCCATAACGAACTCGTCGGCCGCGGCATCGACGCGACTGATGTGTGGCACGGCCCGCCGTTCCCTCCCGAGGCACGGCAACCCGGCCCAGACCCCGAGCGTACCAGTTACGCATCGTTCTTCTCGTTCAATGATCCTGACGGCAATACATGGCTAGTCCAGGAGGTCACGACACGTCTACCCGGCCGGATCTGATGCAGCTTTTACGCCCACGACCGCTGCACTTCATCTGTCACAGGGCAGATCGGATAAACCGGGGAAGTACTTCACGTCGATGGTGGTTTTTACGCTGGTAGAGGAGGGACGACATGTTACAGACTGTCAATACTTCGGGTTACGCTGCGTGGCCCGGTGCAATCGCCGACGCGGTCGTTAGCCCAGTTCTCAACAAACCCGAAGAGAGGAAGGGTGTCCAGGGCAGCCGAGCGACAGAGCAGTGTTCACGACAATGTGGAGACGTCACACTCCTGTATCCGGAAGCGGTGGTAGTTTGCAGTGATACCTACGCCTGGCAAGGCGTCCGCGTCATACACCTGCGTCACCGCCTGAATGAACTGGTGATACCACCTTCCGACAATCACTGCCTGGTGTTGAATCTGAGCGCACCAATCCAGCTAAACGCTCGCCTTGGTAAAACTGGATGCACCGGAAACGTGCGGGCGGGCGAGGTTGCAATTATTCCCGCCGGGACTACGTGGTCGTGCCAGTCTGCGGGGTCACACACATACAGCCTCCTACTCTTGTATCTCCGGCCGCTCTATGTGCGCAGCGCGGCCGCGGACATTGATGCTTCATACCAGGAACTGCCGCTCACTCCGCAAATCGGGTTTCCCAGTCAGCACATCCGCCACATCGCGCTGTCTCTCCTGAGCGAGTTGCAGGAAGCGAGTGTGGTGGGCCGGCCCTACGCCGATTCACTGGCCATCGGTCTGGCGATGCAATTGATTAGACATTACAGCTCACTAAAAGACGTTCAGATCGGCCATGGCGGAATGGCGCCCCACCGCTTAAGAAAGGCCATCGGCCTGATAGACCAACACCTGAATGGTGAAGAGGGAGGAAGAATAGGTCTCCGCCTTGTCGCCAAAGAAGTGGGGATGAGCTATTTCCACTTTTCGCGCGCGTTCAAGCAATCGTTGGGCATGAGTCCGACCAAATACATCGCGGCGCGACGGGTTGAACGCGCCAAGCGCTTAATGCAGGAAACAGACTTTCCGATTTCAGAAATCGCATTGCGCTCGGGTTTCTCCAGCCAAAGCCACTTTACAACGTCATTTCGTCGCCTGGCCGGCGTCACACCGAGGTCTTTCAGGAATGAAATGTAAACATTGCTACGAGGCACCCTGAACAACAGAAAGGATTAAATATGGAGCAGACACAATCAATCGGGATTTCACGTCGTCGTCTCCTGGCAATGTCGAGCGTTTCAGCGGTAGCAACTCTGCTAGGCCTGGGTCGCTTCACATCCTC
>DATNJO010000361.1:0-4663 GCA_035603895.1 Pyrinomonadaceae bacterium | reverse complement strand
GTTCGCCGTCGAGCGCTTCGCCAAGTGAAACCGGACTCTTTTTCGCGAGTTCGACCGAACCGAGCACGTCGACCGATTGGATCGAACTGCTGAGTGCCTGGTCGGTTCCCGTGGCGGTCACGGTTACCTGTTCGTTTAGATTGCTCAGGTGGATTTGAAAGTCGAGAGTTGCTTCGCCGCCCGCGGTTAACTCGATGCTCTGCACGACGTCAGGAACGCGATCGAGATGCGCGAGGACGTCGTACTTGCCTGGGGGCAGATTAGTGAATTCGTATTTGCCGTTATCGTCGGTGTCGACGGTACGTTTGAGTTGCAGGACAGTGACGAGAACGTTGTGGACGGGTTTGTCCGAGTCGCCCAGGGTGACAGTGCCGCGCAGCGTGGCGGCAGTTGATTGTGCAAGGGCCGGTAAACTGGCTAAAGCCAGCACGATGAGTGCTAAAAAAATACGTTGAATAATCATCAGTCTAGTCTCCGAGATCCAATTAAGATCTGACTCGATTCACGTGTTCTCGAACTGCGAAGGCAGCCGAGCGTGTGAATAGAGCGTTGATAAGTTGGACTAGGAGATAGACGGAGGCGCTCGTCCGGAGACCGGGGTGATGATCTGTGAAAGCAGATCTTGCGAAACCGCGACGACCACTCGCTGCGGCAGTCGAACTGGTGGATCGTCCAGACGCAGCGCGATTAAGGTCGTAGTGAGGTTCTGGTGCAACTGGCAGATGAGACAGTCGTTGCAACCAGTTTTGACGTTACCGAGATTTTTATCGTGTTCGTTGTCGAGCTGCGCGTTTGCGCCGGTATAAGAGGGCACTATGAGGCCGTGGCGATGCGCGGCTTCGACAGTTGTGCCGTAGAGAATAAAGACGACCAACAACAGGTTTAGCCAACGCGAGAAGGTGGCTCCCTGATTCTTGGTTAAAGCAAACATGCTGGTCCGTACTGGTTGTGTTAGATTCAACGGGCGGAGGGATTGTACTGACAGGCGTCTGCAAAACGCAATTCTGCATCGTGGTTTTGGGCCTTTGGTTTGGTGTGTTTGGCGTTGATGCGGTGGCGTCCGAACCGGAAGTAAAGATCACGGTAACCTCACCGGCGGAAATAAGGATTCGGATTGAGTTGCTGTCGCCGAGTCGGGAATGGTCGTTTCGAAATGCGTATGCGGGAGTGCTGGGTTTAGCGGAGCGGGTTGAGCAGTTTCGCGCGTTTGGACCAGACGGGGCGGATGCCAACGCGAAGAAGATTGCGCCAGGTGAGTTTCGATCGAGTGTACCGACAGCGATAACCGAGTATGTAGTTAAGCTTCCGCCGCCGGGTGCTGCGGATGTTGCTCACGTGAGTTGGATCGCGGGCGAATCAGGTCTCCTCATGCTTGCCGATTTACTGCCTGAGTTGCTGCCGGGTGTAGTGGTCCAGTTCTCACTGCCTTCGGGGTGGACCGCGCAATCAGTCTACGAGGCTGATGCAAGCGGCAACTATAACGTTCTTCAACCGGAAGAGACCGTATTTCTGATCGGCCGAGGGCTGCGAAAGCAAGCAAAACGATTCGACGGAGGTGTGCTCAACTTTGTCGTTGACGGGAGTTGGCCGTTTAAGGACGCAGTTGTTCCCAAGGCCGCAACGAAGGTATTTGAAAGGTACTTCGCCCTGACCGGTTTTCCCTTGCAGTCGAAAGCTCTCGTGCTGCTGGCTCCGCTTCCAGTAGCTACTGGAAGCGTCAAATGGCGAGCGGAAACCAGAGGCTCCACGGTTGTTCTGTTAATGGAGCCGCGGGCGCAGATCGCGAATTGGTTCGGACAACTCGGCATCATCTTCACCCACGAACTGCTGCACCTTTGGGTGCCAAACTCGCTAATGCTCGAAGGTGACTACGACTGGTTTTTCGAAGGTTTTACGCTCTACACCGCACTGGTCACCGCGTTGGAATTGAAGTTCATCAACCGCGCTGAATATCTCGCGACGCTCGGGCGTGTTTACGATGCGTATCTGTCGCGTGCTGACGATCTTTCGTTGATCGACGCATCCGAGCGGCGTTGGACCAGCGGCAACTCCGCGGTTTACGACAAGGGGATGCTGGTGGCGTTTTTGTACGACCTGGCGATCAAGCGAGATTCAGGCGGGAAAATGTGGCTGGGAAGCATCTACAGGAAGCTGTTTCCACAGTCGGCCATTCAGCCCGCGAATGGAAATGAAGTTATAATCCAGTTGCTGAGCTCGACCCCGGCCGGCGCGGATCTCGCGAAGAGTTACATCGAAGGGCAACAGGAGCTTAATCTCAAACCGCTTTTTGCAGACCAGAAGCAGCTATTGAAGTCACTGTATTACCGCTAGATATGCAAATGAGAATTTTTAAGACAGGTATCGTTTTACTTCTTCCCCTGATATTCCTCGGTTGTCAAACGCTCGCGTCGAAGAACACCACCGGGGTCATTGTCGCGCGGCGCGCGCAGATTCGTAGTTCTACCGCAGTCGTCGCGGCCGATCTGCTGCAAGTCAACCGCGGTGATACTGTCGACATACTAGAGTCGAGCGACGTTGCCGATCCGAGTGACAACACCAGAAAAGAACGATGGCTGCGTGTCAAAGCGCGTGACGAAGACACCACCGAAGGTTGGATCGAGGCTCGCAACGTGATGCCCGAAGATGTGCTCGAGGAATCGCGAAAAATCTCGAAAGAAGATGAGGCGATTCCCGCGCAGGCGTCCGGACAGTTGCGTGCGAGTTCCAATCTGCGGCTGACGCCCGATCGCAGTGACAACGAAAATATCATGATGCGGCTCGACAGTGGTTCGAGTTTTGACATTGTGGGTTGGAAACGTGTGCCGAAACCGAAGTCGTCAGAAGCGATCGAGAGCGACGTTGCGCCAAAGGCAGGGAGCGCGCAACAGGGTTCGTCGAGACTCGGACGACAGGGCGACGAAGAGCCCGAAGAAGACGACGCGAACGAACTCTGGTACAAGGTGCGGCTTTCGCCCACTGCTTCCCCCGCGCCGGCGGGCTGGATCTACGGCAAACAGGTCGAGCTTTCCGTGCCGAGCGACATCATTTTTTACCGCACGGGCCGGGAGTTCGTTGCCTGGCAACGTCTCGACGGCGACAAGGACACCGCCGACGCCAACAAAGACGGCGCGCGTGAAGCAAAGCCCGGAAGCTGGATGATCCTTGAGAAAAGCAGCAGCGCAAACCGGCAGCAGGGCGTGGACGAGCCGGATTTCGACCGTATCTACGTGCTTGGTTACGATAAACGCAATCAGGAGCATTACACGGCGTATCGCAGCCCGGATCTGAGAGGCTATTTGCCCGCGCGGATTGAGGGACACGGCGATAACAAGACGTTTACGATCCGCTTGCAGGAAGACGAGGGCGGGGAAGTTAAGGAAGTGCATTACAGCGTCTACAAAGACGCGCGCGGGGTTCTGAAAATAAATGCACCCAACCTTGGCACCGGTGGCAGACGTCGAAGATAAATGATTATGGATCGCCCGCTTGTGATCGGTATTGGTGGCTACACTTCCAATGTTGGCAAGACGACGTTGGTGTGTGAGTTGCTCGCTGCGTTTCCGGGTTGGGAGGCGATCAAAACTACTCGCGGACATTATCGATCTTGTGGCAAAGACCCGCACACTTGCTGTGTGAGTCATTTGCTGGCTGCGGAGCCGGTAGTGCGTTCGGGACGCGACGCTACTTATGTGTTTGGCAAAGACACGGGGCGTTATTGGGATGCTGGCGCTTCAAACGTTCATTGGTTGATCGCTACTGACGACCAGATTGAACCAGGCATCAGGCAGACACTCGAGCGTGTGAAGTCGGCAGGAGTGTTTGTCGAGGGCAACAGTTTTGCCAATTTCGTGGACGTAGATTTTTTTGTGATGGTCCGGCGAGCGGATGAGACGAAGATCAAGAAGTCTGCACGGCAGGTGATTGACGAAGCAGATGCGATCTACGTTTCTGACGCAGACGATCTTGGTTCGCTGATCGAGCGAGTGAGGGCAGTTGTGAAGGAAGGTGCTGGCAGTGCAATCGCTTGAAGAGATCCTGAAGGAGTGTGAGCAGTTGCACGGGCACATGTGCGCCGGACAGTTGCTGGGCGCGCGCATGGCCCTTCTCGGCTGCCGTTTAGTCGGGCTCGACGATCCACGCGGAGCCGATCGCCGGCACACGATCGTTTGGGTTGAAATCGATCGCTGCATGGCTGACGCGGTTAGTGCGGCGTGTGGCGTGCGGTTGGGAAAACGATCTTTGAAGTATGTTGACTACGGCAAGGTAGCCGCAACGTTTTTGAATACAGAAACGAATAAAGCCGTGCGCCTGGTTGCGCGTGAGAGTTCGCGTCGCTTGGCTGATGAGAGATTCTCGTCGATAGCGAAAAAAAGCGAGCGGCAGTTTCGTGCGTATTCGGAAGCAACGGATGAGGAGTTGTTTGCTTGTGAGTTCGTCCGTTTGGAGCTGAATGAAATGGATGCTCCGGGGAGTCCTCGTTCGCGAGTGACTTGTGCTGTTTGCAATGAAGGTGTGAATGATGGGCGTGAGGTGATGCGGGCGGACGGCAGCGTTGTTTGTCGAGCGTGTGATCGGGGAAGTTACTACCAAAAATTAGACAACCCCGAAGCGTAAGACGCATCTAACCCCGCCTTCGGAAAAAGGGTCCTCACGATAAACAGTG
>DATNJO010000360.1:0-5047 GCA_035603895.1 Pyrinomonadaceae bacterium | reverse complement strand
CCAATCATAGAACGCAGTCTTGGGTTCAAGTGGGAAGTCAAGCCCCTCAAAGCAGAATTTGACGAGACGGCCTGAGGACTGGAGTCGCGGGTCGCGTTTTGCTTGTCCGATCTCTCTCTCGCCCTTAAAGTACAGGTCCGTGTATGGTCCGCCATGGTCAAAAACTTTGCTGCCCTGGAACACGAGTTCGAGCTTAATCCTGCCGCAACATTTGGTGGGAACGGTCATATGGAACGCGCTCATGTGCCTCCCCGTCTTGAGTGGGGATTTAGTGGAGATTTCCAAAAGCGGAGCGAAGCCCCGTTGCGCGGCGGCCGCATGGAGGGCATCGATGTTCCTTTCCTTTTGCACCCGCGCGAAACCGGAGTGCCACTTGAGGGTTACGAAGAGTTCCTTCACCAGTTCGGGACTCTGTGGGGCCGGGATAAAGACGGGACGTTCAGCCATATCTACGGTTTGGGCAGCCTCTCCTTAAAGTATTCCAGAGGCAAGTGGTCCGGGACTAAGAGCTCGCACTTCTCAACAGCTTTGCGTCGCGCGTAATTGTCCCCGATCTTCCAGTCCAGGTAGTCGTAAAGGGCGACGTGATCGAAGTTTTGTCGCGCGTACTCGATAGAGTGCAGTTCCGCGCCGGACTTGTTGGAGACTTCTTCGCAGTACCGTACACCGTTGATCTCGAAGACTCTGGCCGGGTCTGCGATGTAGATCCACTCAAGCTTCTCGATGCGTCCGTCGTTCTTAGCGATGTGAGCCATTGGATGCTCATTGGTGAAGCAGAGGTGCACATATTGGTCCAAGCCGAACATCTCGTCAGCCTCAAGACTGTGCTGGTTTCCACCGGCGTGGAACTCGATGCCCATCTCTTTGAGTTTAGCCGTGGACCAGAGCCCACCCAAATCCCAGATGGACGGAACGTTGCGGGCGTCGGTGAAGTGGTAAAGACAGGTTGTCCGTCGCAAGCAGTCCAGCTTGGTAGCCATGACCGTGTATTCTAACAAAGAGTTGCCACGATTCGCGCTAATCGCGCCACAACAAGAATGTTGTAATGGCGCGATTACGAAGGAGCGGCGAAACTGGGGAAATCTTTGGTTTTCTACTTGCGTGGTGGCGGTGATATCCCTAGCCCGAGGACGAACAGCTGTAACACCATAAACCTGAAAAATCCGCTCGATGTCGCAACTCAAGAAAATAAAATCTCTTAACTTTGCCATTTCATCTACATCGCTGCACGTTTGTTAAGAATGTCCCTCATCTTGTCTTTCACCTTCTTCGTCAGGGTAATACCTGTACGTCATAGAAATGTCGGTGTGGCCCAAAATCTTTGCCAGTTCCAGGTTCACGCTGGCGTTTGCGAACACAGGTTCATCGGGATCGTCGCTCTTCCTCTGGAGTTTGAGTTTTAGGAGTTCGCCTTTCAATCTAGTGCTGACTGAAATCTCCCACTGCTTCATGTTCTTATCCTTGTAAGTGGTAATGGTCACTTCTTCGGCGTTGAAGTTGACATGTTTCCACTTTAACAATTCCACCAGACTGGACCATCGAGCCCCAGTCTCCAACGCTGCAATGAACATCGGAATTGTGTGACGACGATCCGCTTTCTGAAGGGCCGTGAACAGCCGTAGCTCTTCGGCCTCGGACAATACGTGTTCCACAGCACGCTTTTCAGCGGCGACTTGGATCAACTGTTTGCCAGCCTCAGTCTTGAAGGGATGATCGAAAACCCACTTCTTCGACAGCGCAACACCAAACATCTTTCGCGCTTTCGATAGCTCACGATTGACCGTAGCGATGCAAACTGTTTTTAGACGGTGTGCCTTGTACTTCTCGAAAGCCTCATCATCAATCTTTCCGATATCCTTGTCGCCGAAATATTCCATCAACTTATCGATAGCATAATGCGCTGCTTTCACACTCCTGACACCACTCACCTTCGAACCATCTTCGCTGTAAGTAGCTGGCACATAGAAGCGGGTCTTCACGTATTCAGCAAGTTCCCGGAACGTAACCTTACCTGCTTCAAGTCTCGCTGTTCCTTGTTTTAAAATCTCTACTTCGAGTTCAGCGAGTTTCATCTTTGCGCCACTCTTACTTTCGGCACTGCGTAAGACCTCGCGAGTCTTACCGTTGTCATCTTCATATCGGATGCGTGCGCAGTGCTTGCCTCTCGCCTTGCGGATTGTTCGTTGAAGTATTATCAATTTTGCGCTCCGTTTCTGTTGGCCCAAAGCCATGGTAAGTGTACCCCTTTGGTGTACCCCTTTCTACGTGGTTTTCAGGACACAAGGAGACACCTGGGGACACCCAGGGATACAAGAAATAAAGCGTTTTTATTGACGTTTGTGATATTGCTCAGGGAACCCGGAAGCCAAAACCCGATCCGGAGGCGAACGCTCTAATCCACTGAGCTACGCGGGCTTAAACACGCAAGTTTCAAAGAGGCTTGAGTGCACCCTTTGTACCGCCTTTTGTATCCCTCGTCAATTACTCCGGTCAGGTTACGCAGCACGAACGACAGAAGTTCTGTGTGCCGAGTGGTAAAATGAAACGTCGCTCGCTAGGAAATCGTAAAGACCTCGCCGATTAAGCAAGTATCATTTTCTAGAGTCACCGATCTACACGTTCCTCCAAGATGACTAACACTGAAACTGTGACGCAACTCTTGCTTGCCTGGAGCGATGGCGATGCCTCCGCGCTCGAGCGTCTGCTTCCTTATGTGGAGACCGAATTGCGCCGTTTGGCCAGCTACCACATGAGACGTGAGAAGGCCGGACATACCCTGCAAACTACAGCACTGGTAAATGAGCTTTACCTCAAGCTGGTGGACCAGACGCAGGCGAAGTGGCAAAACCGTGCGCACTTCTTCGCTGTCTCAGCTCAATTGATGCGCCGGATTTTAGTGGATTACGCACGTCGGCAATTGCGAAGCAAGCGGGGCGGCGGCGTGTCCGATGTGACATTGGATGAAGCAGTCATCATATCCAAGGAGAAGTCTGAAGATATTCTGTCTCTCAACGATGCTCTCGATCGCCTCGCCAAACTCGATCCTTTTAAAGCCAGAATTGTTGAGTTGCGGCACTTTGGCGGTTTAAGTGTTGAAGAGACTGCGGAAGTACTAAAGATCTCAGAAGTCACCGTCATGCGTCATTGGGCTCTCGCTAAATCGTGGCTGCGACGTGAAGTGCGGGGCTAACCAAGCGAAAGGAGATAGTTCGAGACGCGATTTGACGCGATTCAACATGGATGAACTCAGATCGTTGGAACAGGATTGAAGTTCTTTACACCGCTGCTTTGCAACTGGACGCAGGTGACCGCGAAGCCTTACTCGAGCAGCAGTGCGAGGGAGACGAAAGTCTTAAACGCGAGGTTCTTGAACTCCTCGCGTCCGCGGATCGTCAGGACAGCTTCATGGAAGAGCCGGACGTGACGCTGGCGCTGGAGATCCTGCGGTCCGACAGTATGGCGCTGGTCGGAGATACTGTCTCTCGCTATCAGATCGCCGACGTGTTGGGCCACGGTGGCATGGGCGACGTGTATTTGGCCCACGATCCGACCCTTAATCGCAAAGTCGCACTCAAACTCCTTCCCGCAACCATAACTGACAATCGCGTGCGCGTGCTGCGCTTTCAACAGGAGGCGCGTGCTGCTTCTGCCATTTCCCATCCAAACGTCGCTCACATTTACGAGTTTGGTGAAGCGAACGATCGCCATTACATCACGATGGAATACGTCAAAGGCGTTACCCTTCGTGAACTCCTGAACACGGCAATATTGGACGAGCCAAAGGTTCTCGAAATCGCTAAACAGGTTTGCAATGCGCTCGCCGCCGCACACAAAGCAGGCGTAATCCATCGCGATATCAAACCCGAGAACATTGTCGTCACCAGCGATGGCTATCTAAAGGTTCTGGATTTCGGACTGGCGAAGTTGATCGAGGGCGTGAGAGACGAGTCGGAATTTCACGAGAATTCATCTTTGCATACGCAGCCGGAACTGTTGATGGGCACGTGGCAATACATGTCTCCGGAACAGATTCGCCGCCAACCGGTCGATGGTAGAACGGACCTTTGGAGCCTCGGTGTAGTGCTGTTCGAACTGCTTTTGCACCGTCGCCCGTTTCCTGGAAAAACGACCAGTGAAGTCATTGTGGCGATTTTGGAGCATGAGCCAGACAAAGAGATCAGCGAGTTGCTGTCTGCCGAATTAAGAGTGGTATTGCTCAAGTCGTTGAGAAAAGACCCTAACGACCGTTACCAGTCCGCCGAAGAATTGCTTCACGATCTGCAACAACTCTCAGGCTCGCGCAACTCGGCCACGACCGACATCGCTCGCCCGATCACAGTTGGCGAACGAATAGACACGATCCCGGACCAACCAAAAAAAGAGCCGGCGCCGGCGAGGAGTACGTTCAGGAAGTTGTCGGTGATCATGCCGATAGTATTGATAGTGGCCGCCGCCTTTTACACCTTCGAAACCGGATCCAACACCACGCTGCTCGATCGCTCTACCAATCTGCGTTTTGAACGGTTGCACTTATCCGGCGACATCAACGAAATCGTGATCTCTCCTGATGGAAAGTACGTGGCCTACAGTGTGGTCGAGGCTGCAAAGCATTCGGTACACGTGCGAGAACTGGCAACGGCCAGCGATCTTCGGGTTACGCCCGTGTCAGACTCGAGATACAGCGGTCTTTCGTTTTCACCCGACGGCACGTTTGTTTACTACCTTGAGAATCACGCTGAGACCGGAACCCTTTATCGCGTTTCGAAACTCGGTGGAGCGCAAAGACTGATCCTTGAGAACGTGAACACAGCCGTGACCTTCTCTCCTGACGGTTCTCAGATGGCTTTTGTCCGCAGTAACAATGCGGTAGATCCGTCCGACCTGGTGATCGCGTCCGCGGACGGCGGTTCGTCGTCCGTGTTTGTGCAACGGACGCTCGCCGATAACAGGTTTTTCTCATCCGACATGCGTGGCCCTGGACCAGTCTGGTCTCCCGACGGAAAAAGCATTGCTTGTGTGACACACGGTAAGGGACCACAACTCACCG